>DAIDHC010000009.1 GCA_027452065.1 Bryobacterales bacterium | reverse complement strand
ACCCGTCCACGCAACCCGTGGACCACCACCGCATCACCTTCCTTCTTCATGCGCTTGACGAGCTTGCGCACCCACCGAGCCGTCACGCCCATCTTCTCAGCCGCCTCGCCCTGAGTCATGCTGCCCGCCTCAACCCGCTTCAGCCAGTGCAGATCGTCTCGTTCCTCTTGGCTCATTGCGATTCGTTCCATCCTTCAACCTTGCGGTTGTCAAGAGGAACTTTCTACTTGGCTCAAAGCGGAACTTTCTATTTGGCCGCGACATTGTCCGGCGAATGCCGCGCATCCTCTGGTCTCAGGTGATATTGTGACATCCGCAAAACGGGGTCATTGCGGCTTACCTGCCCCTGTGTTAAAAACAAGACGCATGGACCAGCCCATCCGCAAGTACACCAACTTCGATGAGATGAAGGCCGACGAGTATCGGTACTGGCAGAGCCGGCCCGTGCATGAGCGGATGGACGCGGTTGAGGAAATGATCCAGGCCGCCTACGCACTCAAGGGTTGGGAGATGGAACGGGATGTACCAAGACTACAAAGACCTTTTGTCCGCCTTCCATGCCCATGGCGTTAAATACCTGATCGTGGGGGGATACGCTGTTATCTTTCACGCGCAGCCCCGCTTTACGAAGGACATCGACCTTTTCATAAAAGCAGACGCCGCGAACGCGCAAGCGACGTATGCCGCGCTCGCTGAGTTTGGCGTACGGCTTCAGGGTATTCGCCCGGAGGACTTCGCGGAGCGGGGCAGTTTCTTTCGTTTTGGACGCGATCCACACGGCTTCGATATCCTTCCCGACATTCCGGGCGTCGATTTTGACGCGGCATGGGAACGGCGCGTGGAGAGCACGATTGACCCGGCGAGCGGCCTCAGGGCGTTTTTCATTTCCCGCGACGATCTGATCGCCGCAAAGCTTGCCGCCGCCCGCCCGCAAGATCTTGCCGACGTTGACGCGATCCGGAAGGCCACCGAGAGCGAACGGGCGGAGGCAAACGAAAATCCCCCGGAACCGCGCGAACCTAAAACCTGACATTTCGAAGAACACCGGCCTCGCACCCAATGGGAACCCGGCCCCTTCTTCCATGGCTGTTGCAAATTCCGGCGAGGCGAACCATCGCGCTGGCGGCGGGTGCGGCGGGTGCGGCAAGCGCGCACAGCGGGATAGGCGGCGCGGGTGCACGGCTGGGAGGCGTTGGTTGCTGGCGACGGGTGAGGCGAGGGTGCGCGGCGGGATGAGCGGGGCGGGTGTCCGCGCGGGTGTGGGCGCGGCTGGGCGCGTTGCGGCGGGGCGACGGGTGTGCGGCGGGACGGGCGGCGCCGGTGCGCGGCGGGATGGGCGGGGCGATCTGCCGGGGGTTCCGCAGGGGCGCGGGTTAGGCGGTTTCGATGCCGGCGGCGGATTGGAGGCCGCGGGCCTGGATTTCCATTTCGCGGATGCGGAATTTCTGGATTTTGCCGGTGACGGTCATGGGGAACTCGTCGACGAAGCGGATGAACTGGGGGGTTTTGAAGTGGGCGATACGGCCTTTGCAGAAATTGCGGATCTCCTCTTCGGTAGCGGACTCGCCGGGGCGGAGGCGGATCCAGGCGGCGACGACTTCGCCGAGGCGGGCGTCGGGGAGGCCGACGACCTGGACGTCGGCGATTTTGGGATGGGAGAAGAGGAACTCCTCGACCTCGCGGGGGTAGATGTTTTCGCCGCCGCGGATGATGAGGTCGCGGGCGCGGCCGGTGATGCGGAAGTAGCCGTCGGGCCGCATGAGGCCGAGGTCGCCGGTATGGAGCCAGCCTTCGGAGTCGATGGCGCGGGCGGTTGCTTCCGGCTCCTGGTCGTAGCCTTTCATGACCATGTAGCCGCGGGCGCAGATTTCGCCGGGCTCGCCGGCGGGAACCGTCTGGCCGGACTCGGGGTGGACGATCTTTAGCTCGGTGCAGGGCAGGGCGCGGCCGATGGTGGAGACGCGGAGATCGACCGAGTCGTGGACGCCGGACATGGTGACGACGGGCGAGGACTCGGTCTGGCCGTAGGCGATGGTGATCTCGGGGCAGTGCATTTCCGAGATGACGCGCTTCATGATTTCGACCGGGCAGGGGGCGCCGGCCATGACGCCGGTGCGGAGGCTGGACAGATCGAAGCGGGCGAAATCGGGGTGGTGGAGGAGGGAGATGAACATGGTGGGGACGCCGTAGACGGCCGTGGCGCGCTCCTGGTGGATGGCTTCGAGAGTGGCGTGGGCGTCGAAGGAGGCGGAGGGGAGGATGATCGCCGCGCCGGTGTTATAGGAGACCATGGCGCCAATGACGCAGCCGAAGCAGTGGTAGAGGGGGACGGGGAGGCAGATGGAATCGCGCCCTGAGGCCTGGAGGCAGCGGGCGATGAGGAAGCCGTTGTTGACGAGGTTGTGATGAGTGAGGAGGACGCCCTTGGGGCTGCCGGTGGTGCCGGAGGTGTATTGAATATTGGCGACGGCGAAGGGGTCGGAGGGTTCGGGCGGAGGCGGCGCCGCGGAGTGGAACAGATCGAGCCAGGCTGGTGAGCCGAAGGGGATGGCGTGAGCGAGCGGGGAGTCGAGGCCGGCGCGGGCTTCGGCGAGGATGGCGGAATAATCGGCGCGGGCGTCGCGGGGATGGAAGAAGAGCGCGCGGATGCGGGACTTGCGGAGGACGAAGGAGAGCTCCCAGGAGCGGTAGGCGGGGTTGACGTTGACCAGGACGGCGCCGAGGCGGGCGCAGGCGAGCTGGAGGAGGATCCATTCGAGGCAGTTGGTGGACCAGACGCCGGCGCGATGGCCGGGCTCAAGGCCGAGGGAGGCGAGGCCGCGGGCGAGGGATTCGACCTGCGCGGCGAGCTCGCTCCAGGTGAGGCGGACGTTCTGGTGACGGACGATGAGAGCGGGACGGGTGGGAAAGCGGGCGGCGGTTTCGGCGAAGACCTGGTGGATGGTTTGAGCGCGCAGCGCGAGCGATTCACCTTGCGAGAAGCTGAGCACGGGCGAGACCAGAATAGCTCAGGCGGACCGGGGTTGGGGTTGCGGCGCGGGCCAGTGGCGCGGGTGGGGTATAAAGGATGGCATGATCAAGCGGACTTCCCTGCTCTGGATTTGCTTCTGCCTGATGTGCGGGGCCGAAGGGGTGACGTTGGAGGGGTTGCTGAGCGCGCCGTTTCCGACGGATTTGACGGCGGCGCCGAAGGGCGGGCGCGTGGCGTGGGTATTGAACGAGAGGGGCGCGCGGAACATTTGGGTGGCGGGGCCGGGGGAATCGAAGGGGCGGAGGCTGACGGCGTACACCGAGGACGACGGGCAGGAGATCGCGGAGATGGTGTGGACGCCGGACGGGGAGTCGATTGTGTATGTGCGGGGAGGGGACTTTGAATTTCCGGGGCGGACCGATCCGAACCCGGAGAGCCTGACGGCGGGAGTGGAGCAGGCGATCTGGATGGTGCCGGCCTCGGGCGGGGCGCCGAGGAAACTGGTCGAGGGGATGGAGCCGGTGATGGCGCCGGACGGGGGCTCGATCGCGTTTTTGAAGAAAGACGGGATCTACACGGTGAAGCTCGGCGAAGGGGCGAAGGCGGAGATGATGCTGCACGCGCGGGGCTCGGAGTCGTCGCTGAGATTTTCGCCGGACGGGAAGAGGCTGGCGTTTGTGAGCGCGCGAAACGGGCACAGCGTGATCGCGGTGTACGAGATGGGCGCGAAGAAACTGGTGTATCTGGACGCGAGCGTGGACCGGGACGCGGAGCCGGAATGGTCGCCGGACGGGGCGCGAGTGGCGTTTGTGCGGATCGCGGCGGCGCGGCGGGCGTTCGCATTCGGGCCGGAGCGGGAGGGCGAGCCGTGGTCGATCCGAGTGGCGGAGGCCGACAGCGGGAAGGGGCGGGAAATCTGGCGGGCGCAGGCGGGCGCGGGGAGCGTGTTTCACGGGATGCTGGCGGTGAACCAGTTGCTGTGGGCCGCGGGCGGGCGGATTGTTTTTCCGTGGGAGAAGACGGGATGGATCCACTTGTATTCGATCGGGGCGACGGGCGGCGAGGCGATGGAGGTGGGCGACGAGGGCGACTATGAGATCGAGCACGTGTCGCTGAGCCGCGACGGGCACGACGTATTGTATTCGTCCAACGAAGGCGACATCGACCGGCGGCATTTATGGCGCGCGGCGGTGGGCGGCGGGGCGGCGCGGAAAGTAACACAGGGCGAGGGAATCGAGTGGGCGCCGGTGGAGACCAGCGAGGGCGCGGTGGCGTATTTGTGCTCGACGGCGACGATGCCGGCGCACGCGGCGATGGCCGCGAAGGGCGGCGCGGGAAGGGCGCTGGCACCGGACTCGCTGCCGGCGGCGTTTCCGGCGGCGGCCCTGGTGACGCCCCGGCAGGTGATCTTCAACTCAGCCGACGGGATGAAGATCCACGGGCAGCTTTTCCTGCCGCCGGGCGGCGGAAGCGGGAAGCACGCGGCGATGATCTTCTTTCACGGGGGCTCGCGGCGGCAGATGGTGCTGGGCTGGCACTACATGGACTACTATCACAACGCTTACGCGATGAACCAGTATCTGGCGAGCAAGGGATATGTCGTGCTGAGCGTGAATTACCGGAGCGGGATCGGGTATGGGTTGAACTTCCGGGAGGCGGACAATTACGGGGCGGCGGGGGCAAGCGAGTTCAACGACGTGCAGGGGGCGGGGCTGTATCTGGCCGGCCGGGAGGATGTGGACCGGGCGCGGATCGGGCTGTGGGGAGGGTCGTATGGAGGGTATCTGACGGCGCTGGGGCTGGCGAGGGCGTCGGACCTGTTCGCGGCGGGAGTGGATTTCCACGGCGTGCACGACTGGAACCTGGAGATCCCGAATTTTGTGCCGGCCTACGATCCGAGAAAAGATCCGGAGGCGGCGCGGATTGCGTTCGAGTCGTCTCCGCTGGCCTCGGTGGCGACGTGGCGCAGCCCGGTGCTGCTGATTCACGGCGACGACGACCGCAACGTGCCGTTTGTGCAGACGGTGGCGCTGGCGGAAGCGCTGCGGAAGCAGCACGTGGAGTTTGAGCAGATGATACTGCCGGACGAAATTCACGGGTTTCTGCGGTACGGAAGCTGGCTGCGGGCGTATGAAAGGAGCGCGGAGTTTCTGGGGGTGCGGCTGCGCCCGCAGCAGCGGCAGTAGGGGGGGAGGACGGGGTGAGGGCCGGGGCGCGAGGCGTCCCGGATTCTATGGCTTCGGCCAGCCACCAACAAGGGGGATATCGCCATGCTGCGTGACGATGGTCGCCGGCGGCGGCAGATCCGACGGACAGCCGGTGTCGTTGTCCGCCGGGAACCGGCGTTGGAACTTCACACAGAACTCGCGCCGTAACGTGGAATTGTTGATCGTCGTAAACAAGCGCAATTCGCTCATCGCCGCAAACGATAGCTCCGCGCCTCCGGCAATCTGGTCCCAGTGCAGACGCGCGCTCTTTTCAAAGCTCCGGTTTTCGTTCCAGGACTCTTCCGGTGGAACCGCATTCCAAAACTTTCTCAGGCTCTGCCGCTGCTTTGGCACCAGGGAATCCCAACATTCGTCCTGCGCCATGCCCATATGCAAAAGGTCTTCACAGGCCGCCAGGCGGACGCCGGCGTCGGGGTGGCGAAGAAGGCCGCGGAGCACCTTCGCCTCCCGCCACCTGCCCAACACGCGGGCTGGGTCGGTGAACTGATCGTCTCCAAAGTCGCCGGCTCTGTCGGGCCGCACCCACCATTGGAGTAATGCAAAGCGTTCCCACAGCGGTCTTGAATCGTCCAGCGGCAATTTGTCGTGCCGGCCGCTGTACACCGGATAGATGCTCCGAAGGAAGTCCCGCGCCACGTGATAATGACCGTTCTCCAGACGAACGGGAAATAGATACCGGCGATTGTCCTGGGTCGAATTCCAATCGCCCGTCAGCCCTCCGGTCGGGAACGCCTCATAGACGTCAATCGTGGAATGTGATTCATTCCCGCGCAAGACCGTTTCCACGCGGACCGTCCTGACTAACACCCTAAAGCGTTGTGCGTCTTCGCCGGGCACCCGAAATAAAAGGCGGTCTGGAAGCTCATGCTTTTCGATCACGCCGATGAACACGAGACTCGAACGCCGCAGAATCTGCTCGGGTGTCATTTCACTCGTGTTGGGCCGAATGCGGACACATGACCCAAGCAGAAGCGCGACGAAGATCGGGATGAACCGCATCAACAGGCATTAGACACCGAACGGCCAGGCTGTTGTTCCTCATAGTGCGACCGGCGTATCGAAGCGGCGAGACGCTGGGGCCGGTGTCCGTACTTCCGGCGAGACGGACGGACGGGGCCTCACTTGGGCCTCCGGCGCCGACAGGCGGCGAGCAGAAGGGGTGCAACTTACCGGGTAAGTCCGGGTCATGCAGGTACTAAGTACGGGGTGGCGGGGTGGGCCGGTACCAGGGATAATTCGGAAGTCAACCAGGGTTAAGATGGATTCACTTGAGTGGCTCTTCTTCACTTTGTCAGTGGATGCCCGAGCGAATCGGCAAATACGAGGTGGAATGCGAACTCGGCAGGGGCGGGTTTGGCCGCGTGTTCCGGGCTCGGGATCCGGATGTGAAGCGGCTGGTAGCCGTTAAGATACTGGCGATTGGGAGCGATCCGGAGTTATTCGCGCGGTTTCGGGCCGAGGCCAAGGCGGCGGGGAACCTGCAGCACAAGAACATCGTGACCATATATGAGTACGGAGAAGCGGAGGGGATTCCGTACATCGCGATGGAGTATCTGGAGGGGCGGACGCTCGAGGAGACGATCGCGCAGGCGGGCGGGATGCCTCTGGCGGCGAAGATGCGGTTGATGGCGGAGATCGCCGACGGACTGCACTACGCGCACCAGCACGGGGTTGTGCACCGGGATGTGAAGCCGGCCAACATTGTGGTGCTGCCCGGGGGCGGAGTGAAGATTGTCGATTTCGGGATCGCGCGGCTGGTGCAGAGCGCGGCGCAGGCGGCGGGGCCGGCCGAGTATGTGACCGGGACGCTGCGTTACCTGTCGCCGGAGCAGTGCGACGGGCTGGAGGCGGACGCGCTGAGCGACATCTTCGCCTACGGGGTGATTTACTACGAGCTGCTCACCGGGCGGCATCCGTTCGACGCGGAGGAGGCGCCGGCGGTGTTGTACAAGATCCGGTGCGAGGAGCCGGAGGCGCTGAGCGGGATTCCGGAGCCGGCGGCGGCGGTGTTGACGGGGGTGATCGGACGGGCGCTGGCGAAAGAGAGAGAGGCGCGCTACGCGAGCCTGGAGGAGCTGAGGCTGGACGCGGAGCCGCTGCGGCTGGAGCTGGAGAGGCAGCAGGCGCAGGCGCTGCTGGCCGAGGCGGAGAGCCTGACGGCGGCCGAGCGGTATGAGGAAGCCAGGAACCTGGTGCACGAGGTGCTGCTGTTCGATCCGTCGAACCGGCCGGCGCGGCAGATGCGGACGAGGCTGCGGCAACTGGAGCAGGAGCAGGCGCTGCGGGTGCGGATGAACGCTCTGGTGCGGGAGGGCGAGGAAAGGCTGAAGGAGAAGAAGTACGAGGAAGCGGTGGGGCTGCTGGAGGCGGCGCTGCAGTGCGACCCGGCCGATGAGGACGTGCGGCTGAGGCTGGGGCGGGCGGTGGCGGCGCGGGAGCGGGCACAGCAGTTGGCGGAGTTGAAGAAAGGGGCGCGGCAGGAGCGGGAGCGGGGCGAGCTGACGGTGGCGCTGCAGACGGCGGGGAAGGCGCTGCAGTTGGACGCGCACGACGAGGAGACGCTGGGGCTGTTTGAGGAGATCCAGCGGGCGATGGAGGAAGCCGAGGTCAGGAAGCGGCGGCGGGAGCAGTTGGACCGGGCCAAGGGGCTGCTGCTGCTGGGGGACCTGGAGGCGGCCGAGGCGGCGCTGAAACAGATCCGGGGAGAGAAATGCGCCGAGAGCCAGGAGATGCTCGATCAGATTGCGGCGCAGAAGGCGGAGCGGGAGCGGCGGCTGCAGTTGAAGGAGGAACTGGCGGGAATCCGGAATCTGCTGGGGCGGTTCCGGTTTGAAGAAGCGATGCCGTGGCTGGAGACCCTGGTGGCGGAGTGGCCGGAGGAGGAGGAGCCGCGGAAATTGCAGGCGTATGCGCGGGAGGAAGCCGAGAGGCAGCAGAAAGCGCAGGCGGTGGAGGAGGCGAAGCGGCGGGCGAAAGGGATGCTGGGGCGGGGCGAGTATGGGGCGGCGATCGAGCTGTTGGAGGAGGCGTGCCGGAGCCACCCGGGCTCGGCCGAGATGCTGCAGCTTTTGAAGACGGCGGGCGATCAGAAGGCGGCGGCCGAGCGCGAGCAGGGGCTCAAGGAGGCGCGGGAGCGGATCGGGAAGTTGCGCGAGGAGGGGAAGCTGGTGGAGGCGATCCGCCTGGTGGAGACGAGCCAGCAGCGCTATGGGGACAGCGAGGAGATGCAGGCGTTGAGCCGGCAGTTGGGACAGGAGTGGGAGGCGTGGCGGCGGAGGGAGGCGGTGCGGAGGGCGCTGGACAACGCGCGGGAGCTGATCGGGCATGGGCAGGCGCGGACGGCGATCTCGCTGCTGAAGAGAATTTCGGCGGAGAATCCGGACGATGAGGAGATCCCGGAGCTGCTGAAGAAGGCGGAGGCGACGTGGGTGAGCCAGCAGCGGGAGGCGGCGATCGAGAAGCTGTGCGCGGAGGCGAGGGAGCTGGCCGAGGCGGGCGAGCACGAGCGGGCGCTGAAGCTGGCCGAGGCGGGCCTCGCCGAGAATCCGGGCGAGGTGCGGCTGGACGAGCTGCTGCGGTATCTGGAGGACTCCCGGGAAGAGACCGAGCGGGCGAGGACGATCCGGCGCGGGATGCGGCAGTGCGAGCGGTTCAGCGGGGAAGGGCGGCTGGAGGAGGCGCTGCAGGTGATCGGGAAGCTGATCGCCGGGCATGGGGAGCGGACGCAGTTGGTGGCGGAGCGGAGCCGGCTGGAAGAGGCGATCGGGGAGCGGCGCAAGGAAGAGGAAGAGCAGGCGAGGGCCGAGGAACGAAGTGAAGTGGAGGCGGCGCTGGCGGGGGCGCGCGAGATGGAAGCGAAGGGCCAGACGCAAGCGGCGCTGCAGACGCTGGAGCTGGCGGCGCTGCGCTATCCGGATGCGGAGGAGCTGAGCCGGGCCGAGCACGAGCTGCGGGAGAGGATCGAGGGAGCGGCGCGGAAGAAGCGGATGAACGTGCTGCGGATGGAGATCGAGATCCAGCTTCGGGGGCAGCAGTACGAGATGGCGCGGCGGAAGCTGGAGACGGCGGAGGCGGA
>DAIDHC010000008.1 GCA_027452065.1 Bryobacterales bacterium | reverse complement strand
GACGTCACCGTGGAGGACAGGGCCAGCGGCACGGTCGAAAACCGGTCCACCGCGGTTCCGTCTCCGAGCTCGCCGTTCGGGTTGTGGCCGACCGAGCACACCTTCCCGGAGCTCAGAACCAGTCCGTGATACTGTGACCCGGTAAGAGGGTTCGGCGCCGCAACTGCCGTCAAACCCAAGCAAGCAAAGGCCGATGGAATAAAGACATTTTTCAGGAACCGAAGCCGACACATATGACGTGAACTCTTTCCACTCCGAAATTCAGGCTGCAACTTGTAGCGCCGCCCCTAATTGTGTCCCGTGTAAATTACGGGTAACGATGCTGATACTATCTTCCACGCAGGGGGAGGCCTGTCAAGAAGACTAGTCCCAACCCATCCGCTAGGCCGTATAGTACTTGGCATTCACTTGCGGAAAGCCGGGACATATGCGGGTACGGCGACTCTGACGGGGTTGGCATCAGCGTCCGGGAGGGCAGGAGGGGCCCGCTACGGGCGAGGGAATGGTGCTGACTCCGGGAGCTTTGAGGGCCGGGCAGTGGCGAGCTTGAGGGAAGCGGCGCCCACGATACCGGTGTGGCGGAGCGGCGGCGGGCCTGTCGAAGACGGAGGCGCACAGGCACCGCGACGGCGCTGAGGTTGCCGAATACCTCTGGCGGCGCCTTTGACGCGCTGAGGCAGTAGGGCGAGCGCGGGCGCCGGCGCCGCGCTCGCCCTCACTGTTACGGTGCGTAGAAACCCGAGATATCGAGAATCAGGTAGGTCGGATTGGTGGCGTAGGCGTTGACCGAGCCATTGATGGTGGGAACGAGCGCCATGTTGGAGGTGACGGATCCGTCCAGCGAGTTCAGCGTGGAGACCACCGGCTGGCTGCCGCCGTTGGCCCACAGTGTCAGATAGCCCAGAGGCCCTTGGGGAACAACCGTCGCGTTCAGGACGAGGGCGGAGGCCGAAGGGGGAACGCCGCAGGTGCTTCCCGTGGCCGAGATGGGGATTGTCCCCGAAAATGGAGTCGAGCCGGTCGGGAGCCGTGTGTCGCGCACGCGGCACGGGGTGAGGTTGTAAAGCGAAAGTCCTCCGGTCCCCGCCGGGGCGAAGTAGCCGTTGATGTCGATGATCAGGTCGGTGGCGTTGGTGACATAGGCATCGACGGCGCCGCCGTTGCCGGAGGGCACGATGGCGGCATTGGCGGTGACCTGTCCGGTCGGGGCGTTGAGGGTGGAGACGACAGGGCGCGCTTGTCCGTCGGGCCAGACCGAGAGATAGCCCAGGGCGCCGTGGGGCACGACGGTGAAGTTCAACGAGTAGGCCTGCGCGCTGACCGGGATGTTGCAGGTACTGGAGAGCAAGGGGAACGCGCGGGATTCGTTGGCCGACAGGGAGGGGCCACCGAGGCTTCCGGTGGCGGTGCGGGTGTCGGCGACGCGGCAGGGCGTCAGGGGATAGTAGGCGAGCGCCGAGGCGTTCGATGCGGCCTCGAAGTAGCCGTCGATATCGAGGATGACGTTGGTCAAATTGGTGGCGAAGACACTGACGGCTCCGCTGGTGCCGGCCGGTACGATGACGGCGTTGGACTTGATGCGCCCGTCGATGGAGTTGAGGGTAGAGACGGTTGGTTGGGAGACGCCGGTGGGCCAGACGGTCAAATATCCCAAGGTGCCCGAGGGAACGACGGTGGCATTCAGGGAATACGCGGCGGCGGTTGAGGGGATGTTGCAGGCGCTGCCGGGAATGACGAAGCTGCGCGAGGTTTGGGCGGCGATCGCCGGACCGCCGAACGGTCCGGTTGGGTTCCGGGTATCGGCGATGCGGCAAGGCGTCACGGGCACGAAACGAAGGGCGGCGTAACTGGGAGCGGGAATAAAGTTCGCCACGACATTGGTGTTCGCGGTGATGGTGACGCAGTTGGCCTGATTCGGCTGGGTTCCCGACCAGCCGTTGAAAATGTAACCGGAGGACGGCATGGGCGTGAGACAGACGTAGCTTCCGTTGATGTAGTAGTCGCCTGTCGACGAGGGAGATACGGCGACAGTTCCGGTTGCGGCGGGGTTGATGCCTACGGAAAGCTGGAAGACTCCTCCGGCGGAAGGACCAGCTACCGGAACCGTGCTGCTGGTGGGAGAGGCGACGCCGAATTGACCGTAGCTGTTATCACCCCAGGCATCGATGCCGCCGGAGCTGGTGAGCGCGAGGCTGTGATAAGTGCCGCCGGCCACGGCCAGGGCATTGGTAATGTTGCTGACCTGGACCGGAACGCTGGAGCTGGTGGTGCCGCCGTTCCCCAGTTGGCCGTAGGCGTTATATCCCCAGGCCCAGACCGTTCCATCGCTCTTCACCGCGAGGCTGTGACTATCGCCGGCGGCGATGGCGATGACTCCGGTCAGGCTGCTGGCCCGAACCAAAGTGCTTGAACTACCAACCGCGCCCGCCCCGAGCTGACCGGTAAAGTTCGCGCCCCAGGTCCAGACGGTGCCGTCGCTGCGGATCGCCATGCTGTGGTATGTGCCGGCAGCGATGGCGGTGGCGCCGGTCAGCCCGAGCACCTGAACGGGAGTTGCGCTGTCGGTGAGGGTTTCGTTGCCCAGTTGGCCGTTATCGTTCCTTCCCCACGCCCAGACGGTTCCGTCGCTTTTCAGCGCCAGGCCGAAATTCGCCCCGGCGGCGATGGCGGTGACGCCGGTCAAATTCAACGTCTGGACGGGAGCGGATCTGTTCGTTGTGGTGCCGTCGCCGAGCTGGCCGGAGCCGTTATAGCCCCATGCCCAAACGGTGCCGTCGCTTTTCAGGCCCAGGCTATAAAATGACCCCGCGGAAACGGCGACATATCCAGACACTCCGGGAACCGCGGCGGGCGTCAGGCTATTGTTCGTTGTTCCGTTGCCGAGCTGGCCGTAGGTGTTATTACCCCAGCTCCACGGCACGCCGGAGTTGGTTGCGGCGAGAGTGTCATACCAGCCGGCCGCCACCCGGCTCGCGTTGGTGACCCCGGCAGACTGCACCGGCGTGGCCGTGTTGGCTGTCGTTCCATCGCCGAGCTGCCCGTTGTTGTTTGCTCCCCATCCCCACACGGTGCCGTCGCCGTAGACGGCCAGGCTGGAGCTTTGCGCGGCGGAGATTCGCCCGCTGAAGGTGCTGACGGCCGGCCCGGGACCGGGAATAGCCGCGCAGGCCTGCTGGGCCACCGGCAACAAACTCTGGGTGGTAGTTCCATTGCCCAGCTCGCCGTACGTATTGTCTCCCCAGGCCCAAATTGTGCCGTCGCTTTTCAGGAGGAAGGTGTGAGCGGTGGCTGCGCCGACCGCGGCTCCGGTGGTGACGCCGGTCACCTGGGTGGGAACGTTCGTGTTGGTTGTCGTTCCGTTGCCGAGCTGCCCGGAGGCGTTGGATCCCCAGGCCCAGACGGTGCCGTCGCTCTTCACGGCGGCACTGTGGAAGTCGCCGGCGGCGATCGACACGACGCCGGTGAGGCCGCTGGCCTGGACGGCGGTGGTCGAGTTCGAATTGGTTCCGTTCCCAAGCTGGCCGTTGGCGTTGTTACCCCAGCCCCACACGGTCCCGTCGCTCTTCAGAGCGAGACTGGTGCTCGGGCCGGCCGCGATGGCGATCACGCCGCTGAGGCCGGTGACCTGAACGGCTGTCGAGCTGCTTGTATTGGTGCCATTGCCGAGCTGGCCGGCGGTGTTGTCGCCCCAGGCCCAGACCGTTCCATCGCCTTTCAAGGCGAGACTGTGGTTATAGCCGGCGGCGATGGCGACGACACCGCTGATGAGACTCACCTGGCCCGGCACCGAACTGTTGGTAGTGGTTCCGTTGCCGAGCTGGCCGCTCACGTTGTATCCCCACGCCCAGACCGTTCCGTCACTTTTTAATGCCAGGCTGAAGTACTGGCCCCCGGCCACCGCGGTCATCCCGCTGAGACCAGAAACGGGAAGCGGCGTGACGGTATTGATCGTCGTACCGTTGCCGAGTTGGCCGTAAGTGTTATTGCCCCAGCTCCAGACGGCTCCGCCCGAGACCGCCAGGCCATGGTAGTCACCGGCGGAAATCGACGTCACCGTAGCGGACATGGCCAGCGGCACGGGCGAAAACCGGTCTACCGCGGTTCCATCACCGAGCTCGCCGTTCGGGTTGTGGCCCACGCCGCACACCTTCCCGGAGCTCAAGACCATTCCGTGATACTGTGACCCGGTAAGAGGGTTCGGCGCCGCGGCGACCGTCAAACCCAAGCAAGCAAAGGCCGATTGAATAAAGACACTTTTGATGAACCGAAGCCGACACATATGACGTGAACTCTTTCCACTCCGAAATTCAGGCTGCAATTTGTAGCGCCGCCCCTTGCCGCGTCCCGTGTAGCTGGCGGGGGACGATGCTGATACTATCTTCCACGCAGGGGGAGGCCTGTCAAGCAGGCTAGTCCCAACCCATCCGCTAGGCCGTATAGTACTTGGCATTCCCTTGCGGAACGCCGGGACATATGCGGTTGCGGCCCCCCTGCCGGAGTTGGCATCGGCGTCATGGAGGCCGGGAGGGGCTCGCTACGGGCGGGGGAACGGTTCTGACCCGGAGAGCTTGGGGGGGCCGGGGAAGAAGCGGACATTGTGGGTGGGACGCCGTTCGAGAACCGTGAGGACGAGAAAGGAATTCCTGCCGCTGACGGTGGAGACCATGCTGTTTGGGGGCGAAAGCCGACGGTGGCGATGGGGCGGCGGGCAGTGGCGAACTTTAGGGGCGGCGCCTTTGACGCGCCGAGGGAGAAGGGCGAGGGCGCGCGCGGGGATTCGACGGGGACCGGGCCCGCCGGCGCCGCGCGCGCCCTCACTCTTATGGTGCGTAGAAACCCGAGATATCGAGAATCAGGTACGTCGGGTTGGTGGCGTAGGCGTTGACCGAGCCATTGGTGGTGGGAACGAGCGCCATGTTGGAGGTGATCGATCCGTCCAAAGCGTTCAGCGTGGAAACCACGGGCTGGCTGCCGCCGTTGGCCCACAATGTCAGATAGCCTAGCGGCCCTTGTGGAACAACGGTCGCGTTCAGAACCAGGGCCGAGGCCGAAAGGGGAACGCCGCAGGCGGTTCCCGTGGCCGAGACGGGGATTGTCCCGGAAAATGGAGTTGAGCCGGTCGGTTGCCGTGTGTCGCGCACGCGGCACGGTGTGAGGTTGTAAAGCGAAAGTCCTCCGGTTCCCGCCGGGGCGAAGTAGCCGTTGATGTCGATGATCAGGTCGGTGGCGTTGGTGACATAGGCATCGACGGCGCCTCCGTTGCCGGAGGGCACAATGGCGGCATTGGCCGTCACCTGTCCGGTTGGGGCGTTGAGGGTGGAGACGACAGGCCGCGCTTGTCCGTCGGGCCAGACGGACAGGTAGCCCAGGGAGCCTTGGGGCACCACGGTGAAGTTCAGCGAATACGCCAGAGCGCTGACCGGGATGTTGCAGGTACTGGAGAGCACGGGGAAGGAGCGGGATTGTCCCGCTGACAGGGAGGGTCCGCCGAGGCTTCCTGTGGCGTTCCGGGTGTCGGCGACGCGGCAGGGCGTCAGGGGATAGTAGGCGAGCGCCGAGGCGTTCGATGCGGCCTCGAAGTAGCCGTCGATATCGAGGATGACGTTGGTCAAATTGGTGGCGAAGACACTGACGGCTCCGCTCGTACCCGCAGGGACGATCACGGCATTGGACTTGATGCGCCCATCGATGGAGTTGAGCGTGGAGACGGTTGGTTGGGAGACGCCCGTGGGCCAGACGGTCAGATATCCCAGGAGGCCGGAGGGCACGACGGTGGCGTTCAGGGAATACGCCTTCGCCGATGACGGGATGTGGCAGGCGCTGCTGGGAATGGCGAAGCTGCGCGAGGTTTGGGCGGCGATCGCCGGTCCGCCGAACGGTCCGGTTGGGTTCCGGGTATCGGCGATGCGGCAAGGCGTCACGGGCACGAAACGAAGGGCGGCGTAACTGGGAACGGGAATAAAGTTCGCCACGACATTGGCGTTCGCCGTGACCGTGATGCAGTTGGCCTGATCCGGCTGAGTTCCGGTCCAGCCGTTGAAAATGTAACCTGAGGCCGGTATCGGGGTGAGACAGACGTAGCTTCCGTTGACGTAGTAGTTGCCCGTTGACGAGGGAGATACGGCGACCGTTCCGGTTGCGGCAGGCGAGACCCCAACGGAAAGCTGGAAGACTCCTCCGGCGGAAGGACCGGCAACCGGAACCGTGCTGCTGGTGGGAGAGGCGACGCCAAACTGCCCCTTGCTGTTATCACCCCAGGCATAGATCTGGCCCGAGCTCAGGAGCGCGAGGCTGTGATAGGAGCCTCCGGCGACCGCCAGGGCATTGGTGATGTTGTCCACCTGGACCGGGACATTGGAGCTTGTGACGCTGGCGTCACCAAGCTGGCCGTAGGCGTTATAGCCCCAGGCCCAGGCCGTACCATCGCTTTTCACCGCGAGGCTGTGATTATCGCCGGCGCCGATGGCCATGATACCGGTCAGGTCGCTGACTCTGACGAGGGTGGTCATGTTATACGCCGAGCCCGCGCCCAACTGGCCGGAACCGTTCGAGCCCCAGGCCCAGACGGTGCCGTCGTTGCGGATGGCCAGGCTGTGGTAGGCTCCGGCGGCGACCGCGGTGGCGCCGGCCAGGCCGAGCACCTGCACGGGAGTGGAGCTGCTGTTCGTGGTGGCGTTGCCGAGCTGGCCGTAGCCGTTATATCCCCACGCCCAGACGGTTCCATCGCTCTTGAGCGCGAGGCTGAAATTTTGCCCGGCGGCGATGGCTGTGACGCCGCTCAAATTCACGGTCTTGACGGGAATGACTCTGCTTGTTGTCGTGCCGTCGCCGAGCTCGCCGTCGCCGTTGTAGCCCCATCCCCAAACGGTTCCATCGCTTCGGAGCCCGAGGCTAAAATACGCCCCCCCGGAAACGGATACAAAGCCGGACGCGGAGGAAATCGCGGCGGGTGTCGGGCTGGCATTCGTTGTTCCGTTGCCGAGCTGGCCGTAGACGTTATAGCCCCAGCTCCACGGAACACCACTCTTGGTCGCAGCCAGGGTGTGGTACCAGCCCGCCTCCACACTGGTCGCGTTGGCGACCCCGTAAGACTGCACGGGAGTGGTTTCGCTGACGGTCGTTCCATCGCCCAACTGCCCGTTGTTGTTTACGCCCCACCCCCACACGGTTCCGTCGCCGTACACGGCGAGGCTGGAGCTTTGCGCCGCAGTAATTCGCCCGCTGAATGTGCTGACGGCCGGCCCGGGACCGGGAGCCGCGGCGCAGGCTTGCTGGGCCACCGGCAACAAACTCTGGGTTGTGGTTCCATTGCCGAGTTCGCCGTAAGTGTTGTCTCCCCAGGCCCACATTGTGCCGTCGCTGGCCAGGAGGAAGGTGTGGGAGGTGGCCGCGCCGACCGCGACGCCGTTGGTCACGTTGGACACCTGGGTGGGAACGTTGGTGCTGGTGGTGGACCCGTTGCCGAGCTGCCCATAGCCGTTGTAGCCCCAGGCCCAGACCGTGCCATCGCTTTTCACGGCCGCGCCGTGATAGTCGCCGGCGGCAATGGACACCACCCCGGTGAGGCCGCTGGCGCGGACGATGTTGGTCGCGCTCGTATTGCTTCCGTTGCCGAGCTGGCCGTTGCCGTTGTAGCCCCAGCCCCAGACGGTGCCGTCGCTTTTCAGGGCGAGGCTGGAGTTCGGGCCGGCCGCGATGGCGGTGACGCCGCTCAGGCCCGTCACCTGCACGGCCGTATGGCTGTCCACGGTGGTGCCGTTGCCAAGCTGGCCATAGCCGTTGTAACCCCAGGCCCAGACGGTGCCGTCGCTCTTCAAGGCGAGACTGTGATTAGAGCCGGCGGCGATGGCGACGACACTGCCGATGAGAATCGCCTGTCCGGGCACCGGCCGGGAGTTCGTGGTGCCGTCGCCGAGCTGGCCGTTGCCGTTGTAGCCCCAGCCCCAGACGGTTCCATCGCTCTTCAACGCGAGGCTGAAGTTCTGGCCTCCGGCCACCGCGGTCATGCCGGTCAAACTGAGGAGGGGAAGCGGCGTCAGCGAATTGGTCGTCGTCCCGTTGCCGAGCTGGCCGTAGCCGTTATAGCCCCAGCTCCAGACGGCCCCGCCCGACACCGCCAGGGTGTGGTATTCGCCGGCGGAAAGCGACGTCACCGTGCCCGCCAGCGCCATCGGGACGGGTGAGTGACGGTCCACCGCCGTTCCGTCTCCGAGCTCGCCGTTCTGGTTGCGGCCGACCGAGCACACTTTCCCGGAGCGTAAAGTCAGCCCATGATACTGTGCCGCCGTGAGCGGGTTCGTGGCCGCGGCCGCCGTGAAAGCCGTGCAAGCCAACGCCGTTTGAACAAACACAATTGTAGCGACCCGAGTCCGGCACATATCAGGTGAGACCTTTCAAATACGAGATTTGAGCGGCAGTCCGCGACGTCGCCCTCGCCCTTTCCCGAGTAGCTTACAGGCGACGTTGTTACTATCTTGCACCCGGCTATAGGCCTGTCAAGCGTGGTAGTTCCATTAGATCCATAAGTCCGTGTAGTACCTCATACCAGTTCTGGATTGATGTAACAGTGTGGGAGGCAATAAGTTAGTCGCTCGTGACGTAAGCGATGGGTGCGTTCTCGATAGGCCGGCGGCGAGGGAATCGTACTAACTCGGATGGCTGAGGGCGCCGGGGAGGAAGAGTTGTTGTTGAGAAGAGCGACTTAGTGGAGAAGGTAAAGGGCGATGCCGGTGAGGCGTCATTCTGGAGCGGCAACGAAGTCGCCATGGCCGGCTCCCCCGGTTGGCTGGTCTTGTTTCCGCGCATGATCCGGGCGTCGAAGAGACGTCGAGTAACCGGGCATAATGATTCTTCGTTGTCCGGTTGTGCCGGGCGGGAGTTGGGCGGCGGCGCGGAAGCTGTGAATCTCTGAAGGAGGAAATTATGAAGAACGGCGCGGGAGTTTCGCGGAGGCGGGTGATGGCGGCAATGGCGGCGGCGGTGGCGGCGGGGGGTGTGGAAGGAGCCGGGGAGAAGGGGAAGCCGGGGCCGGGGATGCCGCAGGAGGGGGCGGACACGCCGAAGATCGGCGCGCCGGTTTACGGGCGGGGCGAGATCACGGACGAGGTGATGCGGAGGGTGAAGCAGATCGGGGTGAATTATGTGTTGACGGGCGGGCCGCGGATGCCGTGGGACGAGGGGACGGTGAAGGCGATGGTGGAGCGGCTGAAGAGCGGAGGGCTGACGCTGGGCAACATGATGATCGCGGGGTTTCCGAACGCGCTGTACGGGCGGCCGGGGCGGGACGAGGAGATCGAGAAGTTCAAGGCCTCGATCCGGGCGGCGGGCAAGGCGGGGATGCCGGTGATCGAATACAACTTTTACGCGCACCGGGCGATTGAGGGGTATTACGCGGAGGAAGGGCGCGGGGGAGCGGGGCTGACGGCGTTCGACGCGGACAAGGTGAAGGATCTGCCGCCGCTGGCGGAGGAGGGGGCGCACACCCTCGAGGAGATGTGGGCGAACATCACCTATTTTCTGAAGGCTGTGGTGCCGGAGGCGGAGAACGCGAACGTGCGGCTGGCGCTGCATCCGAACGATCCGCCGGTGGCGGTGAGCCGGGGCTCGGGGCAGATCATGGGGACGGTGGAGGGGTGGAAGCACCTGATCGGGATTGTGAACAGCCCGGCTAACGGCATTACCTTTGACTGCGGTGTGACGCGGGAAATGGGGCACGATCCGGTGGAGGTGTGCCGGTATTTCGGGACGCGGGACCGGATCAACCACGTGCATTACCGGAACGTGCGGGTGCGGAAGCCGTACGACAAATACACCGAAGTATTTATCGACGAGGGGGAGAACGACATGCTGGCGGTAATGCGGGAGCTGGTGAGGGTGAAGTACACGCGGATGATCTATCCGGAGCACGAGAGGGCGCTCGATTACGACCGGGCGGTAGGGATACGGAACCAGTATCCGGGCGGGGGCGGGTATGCGGGGATGGTGTACGACGTGGCGTATGCGCGGGCGATGCTGCAGGCGTCGCTGATATTGGCGCGGGGGTAAAAAAGGCCGGGGCGGGTGTTCGGGTGCCCGCCCCGGGTGAGGGAAGTGGAGTTAGTGCACGGTGACGGTGACCGTGCCGCGGTTGGAATTGGTGAAGCCGTCCCAGGCGGCGAAGGTGAAGGTATCGGAGCCGGTGAAGCCGGCGTTGGGGAAATAGGTGGCGATGTTGCCGGAGAGGCCGACGCGTCCGTTGCCGGCCTGGGCGACGATGCGGTAGCTGAGGGTGTTGTGGTCGGCGTCGGTGGCCAGCAGCGTAACGGGGACGGCCTGGTTCATGAGGGTGGAAGCGGAGCCGTTGGAGGCGACGGGGGCGTGGTTGGTGCTGGCGGAGTCGTCGTTGGGGCCGTTGTGGCAGGCGTAGCAGGAGATCTGGAAGCCTCGCCAGAAAGTTTTGGTGCCGTATTTGGTGGTGAGGCTGCGGCTGCCCTGGGCGTAAGACAGGACGGTGCCTTTGTAATCGCCGCCGTGGCAAGCCTGGCAGGCTCCGGCGCCGGCGCTTTCGACGGCATCGGGATGGTTGTTGACCCAGACCTGGCCGACGGGGTGCATGCCGTGAGGACCGCCGGTGATGGTGTTGGGTTGGGAGTTATGGCAGTCGACGCAGTCGGCGAGCTTGCCGTAGTGGCCCTGGATGGCGAGGCTCTGGAGGTTGTCGTTGACGGCGGAGGAGGGGAGCTCGGCGTGAGTTGAGCCGTGGCAGGCTTCGCACTGGAGGCCGCCGTGGCCGCTGGAGAAGCGGTAGAGGCTGGTGCCGGGATTGGGGGTGTTGGGGTTGGTGGCGTAGGTGGCGTCGACGGGGATGCGGAGATTGCCGCTGGCATCGAGAGCGTTGGTGTAGCGGATCTGGCCGTTGTTGTGCGTTGCGGTGCCGGTGTGGCAGGCTTGGCAGTTGGGCTCGTCGAGCCAGCCGGAGCGTGTTGTGGCGCCGACGGCGCTCATATTGCCGTGGCAGCTCTGGCACTGCATGGCCATGGTGCCGTCGGCAGCGATGGCGTTGCCCATGGCGCCGCGGAGGCAGCGCGTGGTGGAGCCGGGATGGCAGGTGTAGCAGGCGTTGCGGTTGTTTTCGTCGTTGAGGCTGAGGCCGGTGGAGGGATCGATGACGGTGGCGTGCTGGCCGTGGACGGAGGTGGTGAGGGGCGGGATGCCGGCGATGCCGGGGACGCCGTAGGGAGCCAGGGCGTTGGAGATGTGGCAGCGGGCGCAGAGGACGGGATTGCCCTTCACGGCGCTGACGTAGAGACCGGGGGCGTAGCCGGCTTGACCGAGGTACTGATTATAGAGCGTGGGGTTGGGCTGGACTTCGTCGTGAAGGAGGAGAATGTTGAGGCGGAAATCTTTTTCGGGATTGGAATTGTTGACCCAGCCCGTTGGGGGCATGGCGGCGGCCTGGGAGCCGGAGGCGTGGCAGGCGCGGCAGTCCATTTCATCGGAGACGGGGAGGACGATTTTGGTGGAGGCCAGGACGGTGCCGGCGGCGTTGCGGGCGGCGATGCGCATGAGGGGGTAGTAATTCTTGTTGAGGGCGTTGTCGTAGGGAGTGATGGGGATGCCCTTGGCGGTGTAGCCGTTGATGGAAGTGTCGGGGGCGAGGGCTTGAGGGATGTTCGCCTGGCCGGGCATGTTGAAGCCGAGCAGGCCGGCGTCGGGGGCGAGCTGGACGCCGAAGAAGGATTTGACGTTCTGCCAGAAAGTTGTTTTGAGATACGAAGTGGTGTTGATGGAGCCGGTGGGATCGGCGACGCCGACGTAGGTGCAGCGATAAGAAGCGACACCGGTGACGAGCTTGCCGGTGTTATCGATTAACTGGGCGTGGATGACGTTGAAGGGGGGAAGGATGGAGAAAACCGTGTAATCGGAATCCATGCAATGCATGCCGAGATCGTTCCAGGCGATGACGGTCCAGTGAGTGGTGGCGGGAGCGGCGGAAAGCAGGGACGACGCAGCCGCGGTGGCGAGTAAGCAAGCGATCGCTTTCATGAGGCCTCCGAACTTACACAAGAGAGTAAGGGTGGAGCGATGTTGATATAACAAGGCGGGATAATCCTTGAAATTGGGTGAAGTGGCGCGGGGATGGCGTAGAATGGCGCGGGAAGGAGGAGGCGGCAATGGAGAACGGGATGGCGGGGACGATGACGAGGCGGGTGATGCTGGCGCTGCCGGCGGGCATGGGGATGGCGCGGGGCCAGGGAAGGAAGCTGAAGGTGGTGGTGGCGGGAGGGCATCCGGGGGATCCGGAGGCGGGGTGCGGGGGGACGGTGGCGCGGTACACGGAAGCGGGGCACGAGGTGACGCTGCTGTATTTGAACCGGGGGCAGAAGGGATGCGGGAGCAAGGGGCAGAAGGAGTGCGGGGAGGTGAGGACGGCGGAGGCGGAGAAGGCGTGCGGGATATTGAAGGCGCGGGCGAGGTTTGCGGCGCAGAGCGACGGGGAGGCGGTGGTGGACGGGCAGCGGTATGGGGAGTTCCGGAAGATGCTGGAGGCGGAGGCGCCGGACGTTGTGTTCACGCACTGGCCCATCGACAATCACCGGGATCACCGGGCGGCGTGGGCGCTGGTGTATGACGCATGGCTGGGGATGGGGAAGAAATTCGCGCTGTACTACTACGAGGTGTCGGACGGGGAGGACACGGTGATGTTCGCGCCGCGGGAGTATGTGGACATCAGCGGGACGGAGGGGAAGAAGAGGGCGGCGTGTTTTGCGCACGCTTCGCAGGATCCGGAGAAATTTTACGCGCTGCAGGCGAAGGTGACGGGGTTCCGGGGAATCGAGAGCGGGTACGCGCAGGCGGAGGGGTATGTGAGGCAGGAGGGGAGCGCCGGGGGAATGCTACCGTGAGGCGGCGGCCCGGAGGCGCCCCGGGTGGGGGCGCTCCGGGCCGCGTGTGCCGGGGTTCAGGGTTGTTTGGGGTTGTTGAAGGCGGTGTGGCCCATGGCGCTGCGCCAGTTGCCGCTGGCGTCGGAGAACTCGCCGGCGAACCACATCACGCCCTGGGTGGGGACGAGGAGGCCGCCGGCGACGCCGGTGTAGTCGCCCCAGCGGTTGCGGCCGTACTGATCCTGTTGATTGTAGAAATGCTGTCCGGCATACAGGTAGAGGCCGTTGTCGTGGAGAACGGTGGCGGTGACGCGTTTGGAAACGTAGGCGAGCCCGGGATAGCTGTTGTCATCGGAGTAGGCATAGACGGCGACGACGTTGCCTTCGGGGTCGGGCTGGAGGGTTCCGTACCAGCTTGAGCCGTTGGCGCCGCGGCCGGAGCAGAAGTAGCACTGTTCCTCGCGGATGTAGGCGGTGGTGATTTGCGGGCAGGCGTTGAGGAAGGCGCCGGTGCAGCGGGCATCGTTGTCGTTGAGGATGGGCTGGACGCGGTACCAGATGAAGGTGGCGCCGGGGCCGGCGGTGGCGGCGGTGTTCAACGCGGCGAACAGCGAGCCGGAGGCGTAGGTGACCTCACCGCTGATTCTGGTGTCGCCGGTGTCGAGCAGGCAGGAGCCGCTCGAGCAGCCGGGCTGGCGGGCGTTGGGCGGGAGCGAGTAGTTGTTGGCAGTGGAGATGACCACGCCGGTGACCTCGGGTCCGGGGCTGCCGCTGGCGACGAGCGGGTTGGAGATGGCCCAGACGACGAGGCCGTTGCAGCCGCTGGAGCACTGGCCGCCGCCGAAGTTGATGTTGAAGGAATTGACCATGAACTCGGCTCGAGGCTGATCGGAGAGGTTCATGACGTTGGCGGGTTGGATGGAATCGACGTTGACGCCGCCGACGTTGAAGTTGAAGTTGTAGTAATAGCTGAAGGCGGCGCCGGAGTAGATTTGGGATTTGGGCAGGTAGAGGACGTAGTTGCTGATGCCGCCGGCGCCGAGGAAGTTGGTGAAGCCGACGTAGATGGCCTGGCGATCCTGGCCGAGAGTGGGGAAGTCGGCGAAATCTGTGGAGCCGCCGACAGCGAGAGAGTAGATATTCCAGCCGCCGCGGGGGTCGTTGGTTTTGGAAGCGGCGACCATGATGTAGCTCTGAGTGGCGGTGCTGAGGTCGGCCATGACGATGTAGCGGTTGTTGACAAAGTCATAGAGCGCGCGGGGGTCGAAGGTGAAGGCGCTCGAGGAGAGGCCGAAGAAGCTGTTGAGGCTCTTGGGATAGCCGGCCTGGAGGGCGCCGGCCTTACTATAGACGCCGACGCAGGCATTCACGACCTCGAGGACCCAGGTGGCGCCGACGGCGAGGGCCTGATCGGGAGGGATGAGGAAGCTGCAGCTTTCCCCGATGCCGGTGAAGCCGGCGCCGGTGGGAGTGTCAACCACGCCGGAATCGGCGGGAGCTTCGCCGGGGGTAGAGGGGCTGATATTTTTGACGGCCGCCTGGGCCTTGCGGGCCTGGTAAACGGCTTCGGAAACGCCGGAACGGGGCGGCGGGACAGGCGGATGGGCCTTGGCCTGGGCGTCCGTGATGGGGGGGAGCTGGTCGAGGACCACGGAGCTGGATGGGCCGGACGAGGTGGCGAGACCGTTTTTGGCCGAAAGGGCCAGGTTCGGGCCGCCTTCCTGGGCAAAGGCCACACCAGCGAGCAGGAATAAGGCGCAGGGCGCGACGAGGGCGCGATGCGAAAGGCGGGAAACAGCAGACGCGGGTCGTTTCACAATGACTACCTCCGAGGTAGGGGTGTTCCCTAACGAGAAATCGTTACGCTGCGCGGCGGGCCAACAGTACTAGGGGTTGGGATAAGGTGGCGGGGCGTGGGAGGTATGATGGATGGCGCGCGGGAGGAGCGAGGATGAGGCAAGAGAAGACGTTTCGGGCCGGCGAGCTGGAGGTTTGCGTATACGGGAGCCGGCGGGAAATGGGTGCGGCGGGGGCGGCGGCGGCCGAGCAGGCGATCACAGAAATGATTGAGCGGGACGGGAGGGCGGCGGTGATCTTCGCCTCGGCGCCTTCGCAGAACGAGTTTCTGGCGAGCCTGCGGGAGAGCACGAAGATCGAGTGGGGGAAGGTGACGGGGTTTCATTTGGACGAGTACGCGGGGATGGGGCCGGAGCATCCGGCTTCGTTCCGCAAGTTTCTCGAGGAGCGGCTGCTGGAGTTCGTCGACATCGGGGCGTTTCATGGGTTGAGGGGGGAGGCGGAGGATCTGGAGGCGGAGTGCGGGCGCTACGCCGCGCTGCTGCGGGAGGCGGGGCCCGGGCTGGCGATATTGGGGATCGGGGAGAACGGGCATCTGGCGTTCATCGATCCGCCGGTGTGCGATTTCGCCGATCCGAAGACGGTGAGGACAGTGGAGCTGGACGAGGTGTGCCGGATGCAGCAGGTGTACGACGGGGCGTTCCGGACAATCGAGGAGGTGCCGAAACGGGCGCTGACGCTGACGATTCCGTACTTGATGAAGGTGCCGAGGGCGCTGGCGATGGTGCCGGGGCCGAGAAAGAGGGCGGCGGTGCGCGCGGTGATACAGGGGCCGGTGCGGGAGGCCTGGCCGGCGACGGTACTGCGGAGGCACGCGGGGGCGACGTTGTTTCTGGATCGGGACTCGGCCGGGGAGTGAGGGCGGCGCGTTTTTGGGGAGGCGCGGGACCTGAGAAAGAGGACGGGGTTGGGGTTGGATTGAGCGAGGAGACAACGGATGCAACTGAGCAAGAGCGGAGAAGACACGGCGCGGGCGGTGGCGGAGGTGCTGGAGGCGACGAAGTTTATCGACATGCACACGCACCTGTTCCAGCCGTCGCTGGGCAAGCTGGGGCTGTGGGGCATCGATGAGCTGGTGACCTATCACTACCTGGAGGCGGAGCTGTTCCGGAGCTCGGAGGTGAAGCCGGAGGCGTACTGGGCGATGTCGAAGGCGGGGCAGGCGGACCTGATCTGGCGGACGCTGTTTGTGGAGAATACACCGGTTTCGGAGGCGACGCGGGGTGTTGTGGCGGTGCTACACGCCTTCGGGCTGAAGACGGAGAGCGAGAGCCTGGAGGAGGCGCGGGAGTTTTTTGCCTCGCGGGAGCTGAGCCGGCACATCGACGATTGTTTCGCCAAGGCGGGGATCAGCGAGGCGGTGATGACGAACGATCCGCTGGATCCGGTGGAGGCTGCGGAGTGGGAGAAGGGGGCGGGGAAGGACGCGAGGTTTCACGCGGTGCTGCGGCTGGACCGGGTGTTGAACCAGTGGCGGGGGCACTGGCAGGTGCTGGAGGGGCAGGGCTACCGGGTGGAGGCCGAGGGCGGGGGGAAGACGGCGGGCGAGGTGCGGCGGTTTCTGGACGCGTGGGCGGAAAAGATGAAGCCGGTGTACATGGCGGTGTCGCTGCCGGACACGTTCGCTTATCCGGAGGAGAGCTTGCGGGCGAAACTGCTGCGGGAGGCGGTGGTACCGGCGTGCCGGGAGCGGGGGATTCCGCTGTCGCTGATGATCGGCGTGCGGTACCAGGTGAACCCGGCGATCCGGCTGGCGGGGGACGGGTCGGGGAAGGCGGACCTGAGGGCGATCGAGCGGCTGTGCCGGGATTTTCCGGACAACAAATTTCTGACCAGCGTGCTGAGCCGGGAGAACCAGCATGAGCTGTGCGTGTACGCGCGGAAATTCGGGAACCTGATGCCGTTCGGGTGCTGGTGGTTTCTGAACAATCCTTCGGTAGTGGAGGAGATGACGCGGGAGCGGATTGAGATGCTGGGGGCGAGCTTCATTCCGCAGCACTCCGACGCGCGGGTGCTGGAGCAGGTGATTTACAAGTGGCGGAACACGCGGCGGACGATGGCGCCGATCCTGTCGCAGAGCTACCGGCTGCTGGCCGAGGACGGGCGGGCGGTGAAGCGGGCGGACATGGAGCGGGATGTGCGGCGGATGTTCCGGACGAACTTCGAGCGGTGGACCGGGGCCGAGTGAGCGGGGACCGGACGTCGCGCCTTCGGTGGGCGGTGTGCGGGCTGTTGTTTTTCGCCACCACGGTGAACTACATGGACCGGCAGGTGCTGGGGCTGCTGAAGCCGGTGGTGGCGCGGGAGATGGGCTGGACGGAGGCGGACTACGGCTGGATCGTGTTCTCCTTCCAGCTCGCCTATGCGCTGATGATGCCGGTGGCGGGGCGGGTGGTGGACCGGCTGGGGACGAGGCTGGGCTACGCGCTCGCGGTTGCGGTGTGGAGCGCGGCGGCGATGGCGCATTCGCTGGCGCGGACGACGGCGCAGTTTGCGGCGGCGCGGTTTGGGCTCGGGCTGGGCGAGGCGGCGAATTTTCCGGCGGCGGTGAGGACGGTGGCAGACTGGTTTCCGCCGCGGGAGCGGGCACTGGCGACGGGGGTCTTTAACAGCGGGTCGAACCTGGGAGCGCTGCTGACGCCGCTGGTGATACCGGCGATTGCGATGCGGTTTGGATGGCGGGCGGGGTTTGTGGCGACGGGCGGGCTGGACCTGGTGTGGCTGGCGGTGTGGCTGATCTGGTACCGGCAGCCGGGCGGGACGAAGGCAGCGGTGGAGGCGGCGGGGGTGGGATACGGGTCCGTGCTGCGGCGGCGGGGGACCTGGGCGTTTCTGCTGGGCAAGTTCATGACGGACCCGGTGTGGTGGTTTTACCTGTTCTGGCTGCCGGGGTTTTTGCACGCGAAATACGGGGTGCGGCTGACGGAGATGGGACCGCCGCTGGTGGCGATCTACCTGGCGGCGGACGTGGGCTCGGTGGCCGGAGGCTGGGTGCCGGGGCGGCTGATGGGGCGGGGATGGGGACTGAACGCGGCGCGGAAGACGGCGATGTTGATTTGCGCGCTGGCGACGGTGCCGGTGGCAATGGTGATGGTCACGGGGGGAAAGCTGTGGATGACGGTGGGGCTGATTGCGCTGGCGGCGGCGGGGCACCAGGGGTGGTCGGCGAATTTGTACACGGTGGCGTCGGACACCTCCGAGAGGTCGGCGGTGGCGTCGGTGGTGGGGTTGGGAGGAATGGGGGGCGCGGTGGGCGGGATGCTGGCGGCGCCGGCGGTGGGCTACTGGCTGGACGTATCGCACGAGGCATACGGGCCGCTGTTCGCGGTGGCGGGATCGGCGTATTTGCTGGCGCTGGGCGTGATCCAGACGCTGGCGCCGCGGCTGGAGCCGCCGGCGGATTAGCTGCGGATGGCGCGCGAGGGCTCGTCCCAGTAAACGGGCTTGCCGCGGAAATACGACTCATTCGCCATGTGGCAGGCGATGGCGGCGTGGTTGCCGAACACGGCGTCCTCGGCCACGGGCCGGCGGGAGCGGACGGCCTCGAAGAAGTTCCACAAATGGGGGCGGGTGTCGTCCCAGTCGTCGCCGCGGAAGACGGTGTCCTGGCGGATGGGCTCGCGGCCCGGCGGCACCGAGTGCTTTTCGTACCACTGCTTGACGTACTCGTCGCGCATTTTGCGCTCGAAGCCGGAAGTGTAGTAGCTGGGCGCGGTGTCGAGGCCGGTTTGGGGCGAATAGCGGATCTCGCCGCCGGTGGTGTCGAGGAGGCCTTTCGGTCCCATGAAGCGCGCCAGCTCGGGGGTTTCGGTGCTGAGGCCGAGGCGGACGTAGACGGGGATGCCGTGGTAGTCGAACAGGACGACGTGGAGGTCGGGCATATTGCGGCCGTCCTTCCAGCGGAAGATGCCGCCGAGGGCCTGGGCCGAGCGCGGTGCTTCGTTCCAGCCGAGGGTGAACAGCATGCCGCTGATGAGGTGGACCATGAGGTCGCCGCCGACGCCGGTGCCGTATTCTTTCCAGCAGCGCCAGCGGGCGAAGCGCTCGGGGTTGAACGCGATTTTCGGCGCGTCGTTGAGCCAGGTGTCCCAGTCGAGGTTGGAGGGCGACAGGTCGAAGGGCGGAGGATATTCCCAGGCGCCGGTGGGGTCGTTGCGGCCGAGGCTGAGCTCGACCATGTTGACGTCGCCGATGGCGCCATCGTGATAGAGCTGGCGGGCGCGGGCGCACAGCGCGGAGCTGACGCGCTGGGAGCCGATCTGGACGATGCGGTTGTTGCGGGCGGCGGCTTCGGCCATGGCGAAGCCCTGGGAGGGGGCGTGGGACATGGGCTTTTCGCAATAGATGTCCTTGCCGGCGTTGCAGGCGTCGACGACGACGCGCATGTGCCAGTGATCGGGAACGGCGGCGACGATGCAGTCGATGTCGGAACGTTCGAGAAGATCCTGGTATCGGCGGCTGACGGGGAGCTTGGGGTTGCCGGTGATCTCGCGGGCGAGGGTGTGGCGGCCGTCGTAAAGATCGGCGGCGCCGGCGCACTCGACGCCGGGGAGGGTGATGGAAGTTTCGAGCAGTCCCGAGCCTTGCATGCCGATGCCGACCATGCCGAAGCGAATGGGCTTGACGGAACCGGAGGATTCGGAGGCCTGGGGCGAGGCGGCGAGGGGGGAACCGGCGCCGGCGAGGGTGCCGGCTGCCAGCGAGCCGGCCTGGAGGAACTGGCGGCGGGATGTGGGGAATGGCATGAGTGTCTCCTGTTGCAACGTGGGTTCAGGCGCGCGGGGTTTCGACGAGCCAGCCGCGCTTTTCGCGCCAGCGGCCGCGGGTGAAATCGGGAAACGGGACGGGGGCGCTGCCGTGGGCGACGGACTGGCGGCTCAGGGGGCCGGGGGCGCTCCAGGCGGCGGCGTCATAAACATCGATGTCGGGCTCGAGGCCTTCGCGCATGCACTGTGCGAGGCGGTAGACCATGAGGAAGTCCATGCCGCCGTGGCCGCCGAGTTTGCGGGCGAGCTCGCCCTGGTGTTTCCAGAGCGGGTGCTCGTATTTTTCCTGGTAGGGCTCGATGCCGGAGTATTTCTCGCCGCCGGGCTGGCCCTCGAGGTAGACGCGCGGCGGGTAGTCGCGGAAGAGGCCGTTGGAGCCGTGGAGGGCGTTGACGCGGCTATAGGGGCGGGGGTTGACGACGTCGTGGCCGAGGTCGATGGTGAGGCCGTTGGCGGTCTTGATGAGCGTCGTGTTGATGTCGCCGCAGATGTATTTCTCTTTCCACTTGGGGCTGTCCTTGGGGACGTGCTGCTCGCGCCACTGGTCGAGGCCGCGCTGGGGGCTGCTCATCGAGACCAGGTAATCGAAGCGGTCGCCGCGGTTGACGCCCATGTAATTGGCGACCGGGCCGAGGCCGTGCGTCGGATAGAGATTGCCGTTGAGTGTGGTGTGGGGGAAGCGGCGCCAGAGGCCTTCACTTCGGTCCTCGAACAGGATTTCGCGGAGGTCGTGGAGGTAGCCGCACTCGCCGTGGAGCAGGGTGCCGAAAAGGCCGGCGCGGACCATGTTGAGCACGAGCAACTCGGTTTCGCCGTAGCAGCAGTTCTCCATCATGATGCAGTGGCGGCGGGTCTTTTCCGCGGTGTCGACCAGGCTCCAGCAGTCTTCGATGGTGGTGGCGGCGGGGACTTCGACGGTAGCGTGCTTGCCCTGCTTCATGGCTTCGACGGCCATGGGGACGTGCCATTGCCAGGGCGTGGCGATGTAGACGAAGTCGATGTCGTCGCGGCGGAGGAGGTTTTCAAAATCGCGCTCGCCGTTGGAGTAAACGGCGGGAGGGTGCTGGCCGGCGCGCTCGACGGCGGCCTGTGCCTTGAGGGCCTTGGGCTTGTCGGTATCGCAGACGGCGGTGATCTGGAGGTTTTCGACGGCGAGGTAATTCTGGACCATGCCGCCGCCGCGGCCGCCGACGCCAATCATGCCGAGACGGAGCTTCGGCTTGGGTTCGAACTTCATGCCGATGACGGAAGAAGTGGCCGCGGAGGAGGGTTCCTGGGCGGCGGCGCCGCCGATGGCGGAAAGTCCGGCGAGGGAGGCGGCGCCGGCTCTGAGCCAGTCGCGCCGCGAGGGGCTGCGATCATCTTGAGGATTCACGAAAGAGGTCTCCGGTTCGATGCTACCTTATCAGGCCGGTGGGGTGGGTACAAACGGAGGCGCGGAGCGGCGGCGGAGCGGCGAGCGGTCTTCGAGGAGAACAGGGCCACGAAAGTCGAAGGTGCCGGAGAACGAGCCATAATGGAGGGCATGGCTACTGTGCACATGAGCGAGGTCGAGGTGGCCCGGGATCTTCATGCCGTCCTGGCGAAGGTGAAGGAGGGCGTGGAGATTGTAATTGAACAGGACCGGCGGCCTGTCGCCGTATTGAGACGGCCGCAGCCAGCGGGCCGAAAGATCAGCGATTGTATCGCCCTCGCGAAGGAGTACGAAGCGAAGCTCGGGTTCGCTCCCACGCCGGGCGAAGGCTTCGCTCAGGACGTGGAGGAAGGTATCGAGGGCCGGCAGCAGCCGGTCCCTCACGTCTGGGATGACTAGTGCCCATGGGCCTGGTGCTTGACTCCAGCGTGCTTGTCGCCGCAGAGCGGGAGCATGTACCGGTCAGCGAGTTGCTGGATGGAATCCGAGGTCGGCACGGCGTGGAAGATGTTGTGCTCTCCGCGATCGGCGTGGTCGAACTCGAGCACGGTGTTTTTCGCGCTCGCACGCCGCAGCAGGCCGCGAAGCGGCGAGCTTATCTCGACACACTCTTCGCCGCGGTTCCTGCCCTGGCGTTCACGCCCGAGATGTGCCGAACGCTCGCGCAGATCGACTCCGAGGCCAGGAGCGCCGGGAACGTGATTCCCTTCGCGGACCTGCTGATCGGCGGGACCGCGATCTATTTGGGGTACGGGCTGGTGACGCACAACGTGCGGCACTTCCGGATGATCGCAGGACTGAACGTGCTGTCGTACTGACGGGCGCCGGACGCGAACGCGCAGACGCGCCATGCCGGGCCGGACGGAGTGGCGGGCCTCGGCTCAGGCGCCGTAGTCGATGACGATTTTTCCGGTATGGGCGGCGGATTCCATGTACCGCAGGGCGTCGTGGATTTGTTCGAAGGGGAAGACGCGGTCGATGACGGGGTGGAGCTGGTGAAGGGTGAGCGCGCGGTTCATGTCTTCGAACATGGCGCGGGAGCCGACGTAGATGCCGTGGATGGTGAGGTGCTTGTGAAGGATGGGGGCGATGTTGAGCTCGCCGGCGAGGCCGGAGAGGATGCCGATGACGGCGATGTGGCCCTGGGTGCGGACGGCGTTGAAGGAGCGGGCCAGCGTGCCGGAGCCGCCGACTTCGACGACGTGATCGACGCCGCGGCCGGAGGTGAGCTGGCGGGCGCGCTTGTCCCAGTCGGGCGTGGTTTTGTAGTTGATGCCGTCGGAGGCGCCGAGGGCGAGGGCGCGTTCGAGCTTGGCGTCGCTCGATGAAGTGGCGATGACGCGGGCGCCGGCGAGGCGGGCGAACTGGAGGGCGAACAGCGAGACTCCGCCGGTGCCCTGGACGAGCACGGTGTCGCCGGACTTGACGCGGCCCTGGACGACGAGGGCGTTCCAGGCCGTGACGGCGGCGCAGGGGAGAGTGGCGGCTTCGAGGAAGGAAAGATGGGCGGGAACGGAGACCAGGCCGTCCTGGTCGAACAGGACGTAGTCGGCCAGGACGCCGTCGATGGCGCCGCCGAGAGCGGATTTGCCATGGGCTTCGATGGTGTCGCCGTCGAGCCATGTCTGCATGAAAATGCCGGCCACGCGATCGCCGCGGCGGAAGCGGGTGACGCCTTCGCCGACCGCTTCCACTTCACCGGCGCCGTCGGAGAGCGGGACGCGGGGGAGCGGCATTTTGGGATTGTAGCGGCCGGTGACGACGAGGTAGTCGCGGAAGTTGAGCGAGGCCGCGCGGACGCGTACCAGGACCTGGCGCGGGCCGGGCGAGGGCTGGGGGACGGTGGAGATGAGGACGTTGTCGATACCGAAGGAGCCGGTGAGGGCGGCGAGGCGGGCGGAGCCCGAGGAAATAGTCATGGATGGAGTTCCCGGAGGAATGATACACCGTTTGGATGCCGAGGCCGCGGCAGAGGTGGCAGGGAAAGCAGTTGCGGGGGCCGGGAGGCGCGGGAAAGCGAAATGTGCGATAGCATATGCCTATGAGAACGGCTGCATTGTTGCTGGGAGCGGCTGCGATGGCAACGGTTGTGCGCGCCGCCGATGGCGATGTGGACCGCGGCAAGTACCTGGTGGAAGAGGTGGCCAAGTGCCAGGACTGCCATACGCCGAGAGACGCCAAGGGGGAGCTCGACAAGAGCCGTTGGTTGAAGGGGACGACGTTGGACTTTCAGCCCATGAAGCCGGTGGACGGCTGGCACGCGACCTCGCCGGACCTGACGCCTTCGGGACGGCTGTGGAAGCGGTGGGGAGCGGAAAAGCTGACGCGGTTCCTGACAACGGGGATCGGGCCGGGCGGTCATGCGGCGGATGCGCCGATGCCGGCCTTCCGGCTGCGGGAGGACGACGCGAAGGCGATTGTGGCGTACCTGGAAAGTTTGAAGTAGGAGTGGAATCCTGCGGCCGTGGGAACAAGAAAGGGTTCGGGGACATCTAATATGTCGGGGAGGTGGAGGCGAAGCGGTTGCGGCGCCGGGCGGCATTCCGTTATACTCCGCAATTGCCTTGATTTCCATGCAGCCAGGAGACCCGATGAAAGCCAGGAGTTCAACGGGGCGCTGGACGAAACAAGCGACTGAGAGAGGATGGGGAGGCTGGTAGTGTTTTCATCGAAGAGATTACTGACGGCGATCGCGGCGGCGGGACTGCTCCTCGGCGCGGGTGTGGAACGGGCCAGCGCCCAGGCGGCGCAGGCGACGGGACCACAATGGAAGGATCGTGCCGAGTACGACTTGTACGTCTCGATCACGAAAGAGACGGACCCGGTGAAGAGGGCGGCGCTTCTGGACCAATGGAAGCAGAAGTACCCGACCTCGGATTATAAGGGGCAGCGCGAGACGCTGCAGGTGACGACCAACGCGCAGGCGGGCAAGCCGCAGGATGCGCTGAACGCGGCCAAGGAGGCGCTGGCGTCGGATCCGTCCAACGTGACGGCGCTGTACTGGGCGACGATTGAGACACCGCTGGCGCCGGTGACGCCGGACAACCTGGACTTCGGCCAGAAGTGCGCGCAGGGGCTGCTGGACGCCAAGAAGCCGGCCGGGATGAGCGACGCCGACTGGGACAAGACGAAGAAGGACCTCGCCTTCGAGGCCACGGCGCACACGACTCTGGGCTGGGTGGCGATGCAGAAGAAGGACAACGAGACGGCGGAGAAGGAATTCACCTCGAGCTTGGCGGCAAACCCGAACTCCGGGCAGGTGTCCTACTGGAGAGGGACGGCGACGCTGGCCGAGAAGAAGCCGGAAAAGCAGGGGGCGGCGCTGTACGATTTCGCCCGCGCGGCGGCTTACGACGGGCCCGGCGCGCTGAATCCGACCGGGCGCGACCAGGTGAAAGCGTACGTGGCCAAAGCCTATGCGACTTTCCACGGCAGCAGCGAAGGCTTCGACAAGCTGCTGGCGACGGCGAAGACGTCGGCGAATCCGCCGGCGGATTTCAAGGTTGTGAGCCAGGTGGACATCGAGAAGGCGAAGATCGAGGAAGAGAACAAGGAACGGGCGGCGAACCCGTCGCTGGCGCTTTGGAAATCGATTAAGGACCAATTGACGGCGGCCGGCGGACAGGGTTACTTCGACGGGCAGGTGAAGGACGCGGCCCTGCCGGGCGGCGCCGGCGGAGTGGACAAGTTCACCGGGAAGCTGGTGTCGATGGAGCCGGCGACGCGGCCGAAGAAGCTGGTGCTGGCGATCACGGACTCGACGACGCCGGAGGTAACGCTGAGCCTGGACGCGCCGCTGCCGGGCAAGGCGGACCCGGGGACTACGATCTCGTTCAGCGGGGTGGCGAAGGAATTCACCGCAACGCCGTTCAACGTGACCTTCGCAGTGGAGAAGAAGAACCTCGACGGCTGGCCGGTGAAGGCGGAGCCGCCGGTACGGCGGCCGGTCCACCACAAGACGGCGCAGCACTAGAGACACCGGCAAGCAGAAGAGCGAAACGCCCGCCCGGGAACTCCGGAGCGGGCGTTTCGCATTTGTGGGCGGGGATTCAGCGGCCGAGGGCGGACTCGAGATCGCGAACGAAGCCGCGGAGCGAGGCGACCTGTTCGGGCGTTGCCGCCAGCTCGACTCCGCGGGCGACAAAGAAGGGGCTGCCGCCGCGCCAGACCAGGGCGGCGAAGCCCTGGGGAACGAGAAGGCCGCCGGCTCCGGCGGCGCCGAAGCCGTCACCATCGCGGGCGACGAGCGAAACGAAGCCATCGCGCTCGAAGACGAAGTGGGTGGAGATATCGGGCAGCGGCAGGAGGTTGATTCCGGCGGCGGCGAGACGTTCGAGGATTTCCAGCACGGCGTAGCGGGCTACATTTTGTAGCGGCCGAGATCCTCGTCGTTCAGGCCTTCGAGCCAGCGGCGAAGCTCTTCGTTGTTCACGCGCTCGGCCGTTGCGTTGGAAAGCTTGGAATTTTTGATGACGCTATCCTCGACGAAGATGGGGCAGTCCAGGCGGAGAGCCAGGGCGAGGGCGTCGCTCGGGCGGCTGTCGACGCTGATGAGCTCGCCGTCGCGCTCGAGCCAGATGACGGCGTAGAAGGTGTCGTCGCGAAGCTCATTGACGACCACCTTGCGGATGCCGGAGCCGAGGCCGAACAGGAGAATGCGGATGAGGTCGTGCGTCATGGGACGCGGCGTGGTGACCTTTTCGATTTCGAGCGCGATGGCGTTTGCCTCGAAGATGCCGACCCAGATGGGAAGGATGGCGGTGCCGGCGACGTCTTTGAGCACGACGATCGGCATGTTGGTGACCGGATCCATCATGAGACCGCGAATTTTCATTTCGACTTCCATGTGAGAACTCCTTTCAGGCGGCCGTGGATTCAACGCAGGCTTCACCGGCCAGCGAATTGGGACCGGAGCGGGTGACGCGGACGGGGAGATAGGAGCCGGCGAGCGAAGCGCCGGCGGAGGGGGCGGGAAGAGCCGGGTGAGTAAAGTTGAGGGTGCGGTTCTGGGTGGTGCGGCCGATCCATTGTCCGGTGGCCTGATTATAACCCTCGACCAGGCACTCTTCGACCGAGCCCACGAGGCGCGAGTTGAGGCGGATCTGGATGGCGCGCTGGAGCTCCTGGAGGACGGTGAGGCGGCGGCCCTTCTCGGTTTCATCGAGAGGGTTGTCCAGGGCGGCGGCGGAGGTGTTGGGGCGGGGCGAGTACTTGAAGCTGAACAGGGAATCGTACTCGACGCTGTTGAGCAGCGAAAGAGTCTCGTCGAACTCCTGTTCGGTTTCGCCGGGGAAGCCGACGATGATGTCGGTGGTGATGGCGATGGGGCGGCGGGAGGACTTCATCCACTCGATGCGGCGCAGGTAATCGGGGCGGGTGTAGAGGCGGCGCATGCGTTCGAGCACGGCGGAGGAGCCGGACTGCACGGGGAGGTGGACGTGGTTACAAAGGATGGGATTGTCCTCGATGGCGTCGACGATGTCCTTGACAAAGTCGCGGGGGTGGGAGGTGGTGAAGCGGACGCGGCGGAGGCCGTCGATTTCGCCGACGGCGCGGAGGAGGCGGGCGAAGTCCCAGCCGGAGGGCGAGGGATCGCGGTAGCTGTTGACGTTCTGGCCGAGAAGCTGGATTTCGGTGTAGCCGTCGCGGACCAGGGCGCGGGCCTCGGCCAGGACGCCGGCGGCGGGGCGGCTGCGCTCGGGGCCGCGGGTGAAGGGAACGACGCAGTAGGCGCAGCTTTTGTCGCAGCCTTCGATGATGGTGATGTAGGCGCGGTGAGGGTTGTCGCGGCGGGCGAACGGCGTTTCAAACGTCTCCTCGGTGTCGAGAGAGAGGCCGGTGACGCGGCGGGCGCCGGATTCGAGCTGAACCAGAAGCTCGGGCAGGCGGGTGTAGCTGGCCGAGCCGGCGACGAGGCTGACATGGGGAGCGCGGTCGAAGATGCGCTCGCCTTCCTGCTGGGCGACGCAGCCGAGCACACCGAAGACCTTGCCCTTGCCGGCGTCGCGCTTGAACTGTTGAAGGCGGTGGAAGACTTTCTGTTCGGCTTTATCGCGGATGCTGCACGTGTTATAGAGGACGAGGTCGGCCGACTCGGGCTCCTCGACCTGGCTGTAGCCGCGGGCCAGGAGCGTGCCGGTGACTTTTTCCGAGTCGTGCGCGTTCATCTGGCAGCCGAAGGTTTCGATGTAGAACTTCTTCATGGGGAGTGCGCGGCCTTTGCGGGATCAGCGGTGGCCGAAGTACATCAGCCAGCCGATGACGAACACGGAGCCGATGAAATAGGCGAAGCAGCGGAGGCCGTACATGAGGCGCTCGCGGTCGGTGGATTTGGTGACCACGCCGAGGACGACCGAGCTGAAGAGGGCGAAGATGAAGGCGGCTTCGAAGTGGGAGACGAGATTCATGCGGGGCATCAGTTTTTCCTCCCGGTGGCGATTTCGTAGGCGTCGACGATGGCGAGCAGGTTGAGCAGGCCGGCGGCGACCAGGAACTTGGTGCCGTAATCGTGGACGTGGCCGGCGACGTCGGGCTGGGCGTAGCCGAGCCAGATGGCGAGCAGGTAGAAGAGGCCGGAGCAAAGATTGCCGATGAAGCCGCCGGTGTAAATGATGGTGGTGAGCAGGTCGCCGGTCTGGGGCTGGAACATGGCGCCGCGCATCATGAGGCCGAGAAGGAAGAGCGCGGCGACGGAGAGACCGATGAGGGAGCCGCGGCCGGAGCGTTTCAGCAGGAAATGGCCGCCGCCGGGCACGAGCCATCCGAGTGCCACGGCCGGGGCCCAGACACGCAATGAGGGGGAGGACACCTCGGGCTGCGGGGATTTGTTCGCCATCTCCCATATTTTAGCTCGTTCGGCGGGACCGGGCGGCAATCGCGCGGACGGCGGCCGGAGAAAGCGCGGACCGCGGGGTGGGCGGGCGCCGGGCGGAGGGCGCCAAAAAGCGCTGGAAGGCCTGTGGATGCGCCGTTTCAGGCGATCCGGCGGGAGAGTGAGTTATTATGAGGCAGTGAAGCAAACGTTGTTCCTGAGCCCTCCTTCCTTCGATGGCTTTGACGGGGGAGCGGGGGCCCGGTATCAGGCGAAGCGCGAGATCACATCGTACTGGTTTCCCACGTGGCTGGCGCAGCCGGCGGCGTTGGTGCCGGGCAGCAAACTGGTGGACGCTCCGCCGCACCGGCAGACGATGCAGGACGTGCTGGGGATGGCCAACGACTACGAGTTGTTCATCCTGCATACGAGCACGCCGTCGCTCGCCAACGACATCCAGTGCGCCGAGGCGATCAAGGCGAAGAACCCCAGGGCGGCGATCGGATTCATTGGAGCGCACGTGGCGGTGCTGGCGGCGCCGACGCTGGCTCAGGCGCCGGTGATCGACTTCGTGTGCCGGAACGAATTTGACTTCACCTGCCTGGAGTTGGCGCAGGGCAAGGAGTGGAGTGGGATCAAGGGGCTGAGCTGGCGCGACCGGAACGGCAAGATTCATCACAACCCGGAGCGGGAGCTGATCCACGACTGGGACGCGATGCCGAGCGTGCTGCCGGTGTACCACCGGGACCTGAAGATCGAGAACTACTTCATCGGGTATCTGCAGCATCCCTACGTGTCGTTTTACACCGGGCGGGGCTGCCCGGCCAAATGCACCTTCTGCCTGTGGCCGCAGACCATCGGCGGACATTCCTACCGGGCCAAATCGCCGGCGGCGGTGATCCGCGAAGTGGCGATGGGAAAGGAACTGTTCGGGGACCGGGTGCGGGAATGGATGTTCGACGACGACACGTTCACCATCGACCGGCCGCGGGCGGTGGAGATCGCCAAGGGGATGAAGAGGCTGGGGCTGACGTGGTCCTGCAATGCGCGCGCGCACCTGGACTACGAGACGCTGAAACAGCTTCGCGACAACGGGCTGCGGCTGCTGCTGGTGGGCTTTGAGTCGGGCAACCAGGAGATCCTTTACCGGATGAAGAAAGGGCTCACCGTGGAGCGGGCGCGGGAGTTCATGAAGAGCTGCCGGAAGCTGGGAATCCGGGTGCACGGGACATTCATGATCGGGCTGCCGGTGGAGACGCAGAAGACGATCGAGGAGACGATCCGTTTTGCCGAGGAGCTGGATCCGTTCTCGATTCAGGTGTCGATTGCGGCGCCGTATCCGGGAACGGAATTGTACCGGCAGGCGATGGAGAACAACTGGGTGGACAGTAGCGCGCTGCTGGCGGGAAACGGGATTCAGATCTCGACGCTGCGTTATCCGCATCTTTCCCCGGACGAGATCGAGGACGCGGTGGAGAGAATGTACCGGCGGTTTTACTTCCGGCCGAAGCCGATTCTGCGGTTCGTGAAAGAGATGGCCACGGACCGGCAGATGCTGTTCCGGCGGCTGAGGGAAGGGCGGGAGTTCTTTCACTATTTGCGGGAGCGGCGGCGGACGGTGAAGGCGCGGCAGGGGCGGGGACCGAAGCAGGCGGAGGCGACCGCGTAAGGGCGGCGAAAGCGATGACAGGGGGCGAGCGGCCCGGGCGCGGCGGCCCGGCGGAATGAGCGGGCGCGACCGCACGCTGCTGATGAAGACGCGGGTCTTCACGGCGATTGTCGTGGTGGCCAATGTGATCGGCAACCTGGCGCTGAGCCACGGCATGCGCGCCGTGGGGAGCATGGTGGGCAGGCCGCCGCTGGCTTACATCGAAGCAATTTTCAATCCCTGGGTGGCGTTTGGCGTGGTGTTTCTGACCGTCTGGCTGGCGGCGCACATGATGCTGCTGAGCTGGGCCGACCTGAGCTATGTCCTGCCGGTGACGGCGATCGGATATGTGCTGATCGCGCTCGGCGGACGGTATTTTCTCCACGAGGAAGTGTCGGCGGGGCGGTGGATCGGAATCGCGGCGATCGTGGCGGGGGTGACGCTGGTGAGCCGGACGGCGCCGTCGGCGGGGCGGGCGCGAGAGGCGGAGCGGCGGTGAAGTGGCTGCTGCTGGCGGTGATTGTCGGCTCGACGGCGTTCGGCGAGATCCTGCAGGCGATCGGGATGAGGCGGCACGGGGAGATCCACGACTTCCGGCCCAACAGCCTGGCGCGGACGGCGGCGGCGGTGGCACGGAGCGGGTACATTGTGGGGGCGGTGGCGGGGATGGCGGTGTCGTTTTTCGCGTTCATGGCGCTGCTGTCGATCGCCGATTTGAGTTTCGCCGGGCCGGCGACGGCGGCCAGCTACGTCGTCGAGACGTTCCTGGCGCGGGTGCTGCTGCACGAACGGATCGACTGGCGGCGGTGGACAGGCGCGGCGCTGGTGGCCTTTGGCGTGGCGATGCTGGCGCAGTGAAGCTTCAGGCGGCGTTTTCGAGCGCGGCGCCGAAGCGGATCAGGCGGTCCTCGCGGAACGGCGGGCCGACGATCTGGAGGCCGATGGGGAGTGAGCCGCGGGGATGGACGGGAATCGAGAGCGCGGGGAGGCCGGTGACGTTGATGCCGCGCACGAGGCTGGTGGCGGCGAGGCGGACGTCGAGGGCCTGGCCGGCGATGACCACTTCGCGCTGGCCGATCAGAGGTGCGAAGGCGGGGGCGGTGGGGGTGAGCAGGACATCGATGTCCTGGAACAGGGTCTGGAATTGTTGGGCCAGCAGGCGGCGCAGGCGCTGGGCGTTGACGTAGTCCGGGCCGGAGACGTGGAGGCCCTGCTGGAGGAGCGTGAGGACGTCGGCGCCAAACAGGTGGGTTTTGGCGATGTGGGGGCGGTAGACGGCCGAGGCCTCGGCGTAGAGCACGACGCGGCTGACGGCGTTGAGCTCCTCGAGAGACGGGACGCGGACCGGAACGAGAGTGGCGCCGAGTTGTCCGGCGCGGGCGATGGCGGAGCGCACGGCAGATTCGACCTCCGGCGTGAGGCGGTCGAAGTAGCCGTTTTCCGGAATGCCGGCGCGAAGGCCTTTCAGGGAGGGTTTGTCGGGCGGAAGGTAGGCTCCGGCGGGCCGGAAGCTGGAGGCGGCATCGCGGGCGTCGGGGCCGGCGAGGGCCTGGAGCAGGAGAGCGGCGTCGCGGCTGTTGAGGGCGATGGGGCCGGGGTGGTCGAGCGAGTAGCCGAGGGGCTGGATGCCGTAGCAACTGACGAGGCCGAAGGTGGGCTTGAGTCCGGCGAGGCCGCAGAAGGCGGCGGGGATGCGGATGGAGCCGCCGGTATCGGTGCCGGTGGCCGCAAGGACCATGCCGGAGGCGACGGCGGCGCCGGAGCCGCCGCTGGAGCCGCCGGGGCTGCGATGGCGGTCGGCGGGATTGCGGATGGGGCCGAAGTGGGGATTCTCGCAGGTGATGCCGTAGGCCAGCTCATGGAGGCCGGTTTTGCCGAGCGAGACGGCGCCGGCGGATTCGAGGCGCTCGACGACGGCGGCGTCTTCGCCGGGGATGTCGTGGGCGAACAGCGCCGAGCCGCAGGTGGTGTGGACGCCGCGGGTGCGGATGAGGTCCTTGTGGGCGATGGGAATGCCGTGGAGGGGGCCGCGGTCGATGCCGCGGGCCAGTTCGGCGTCAAGCTCGCCGGCGCGCGCCAGGGCGGTGTCGGCGGTGACGGTGATGAAGGCGTTGAGGACGGGATTGAATTCCTCGATGCGGGCCAGGCAGCGTTTGGTGAGAGCGAGGCAGGTGGTTTCACCGCTGCGCAGGGCGCGGGCGGCCTCGACGATGGTCATTCCGGCTGCTCCGGAAGGGGACTGAAGACGACGGCGGGGTGAACGCCGGCGGGAATCGGATCGGTGAGGCGATGCAAAGCGGCGGTGAGGCCGTCCAGCATCTCCTGGGCGGGAGCGGAAAGTTCGGGGAGCGCTCCGGGCCGGAGCGGGTTATTATCGGCCGGCATAAGCCGACATGATAACCCACACCGCCCGCAGCGGGGTTAAGCGGCGGTTAGCGGCCGTTGATGGCGCGCGCCGGCTGGCCGAGGAACTGCACGCGCGACAAGACGCGGTCGGAGCCCTTCTGGCTGAAGATGAGGCTCGGGTCGGCGGATCCGTTGAACGGGCCCGTGGGCGTGGTGAAGGCAACCGTGGAATGGTGGCCCGTGGCGTCCTGAATCATGACCAGCCCGGACTCGGAGTAAGGCTGAACGCGGTATTCGCCGGCGGGCATTTTCTGGCCGTCGACGAGGAACTCGAACGGGACTTTGACCTTGAGGGCCTCGTTCGAGGCGGCATGCAGGGAAGCGAGGCCGGGACCGAGAAGGGAAGCGGCCAGGAAGCAGGAATTCAGAAATCGGGACATGGTTGTTATCTCCTAATTGTTAACTTTTCGAAAGAATTCGCGAGCGGACCACAAAGTGGGGATCCGGCGCGTGGAACGGTCTCCGGGGGCGTGTCCCTGGGGCGCTGCAGCGACGGCGGCGCGGGGATCGGAACGGCCCAAGAGACTTCGTTTCCGCGAGGAACAAATAGCAGGTCCGCGGGGACTGGCCAGCGAGCCGGGGAAAAGACGGGATCTCCGGGGCGTGGCGAATGCTAACTACGATTTCAGGATAATGCAATGCGAATTTCCCGTCCAATAGAAACTTTCTATTCGGGGGATATCTTATGAATTTGCAACGGATTCGGAGGAATCGCGGGGCGTAAAAGGGGCGAAGGAAAAGGGGCGAAATCGGGGCGTAACCCCAGGAGGGGGACTTATGCCGGGGCGCCGGGCGGGGCCGGCGCCGCCGGGACCGGGCGAAAGCGCGGATGCGGGCCGTGCGTGCTGGGAGAGCAGGCGCGGGTATGGGTGGCGCGGGGTGGGGACGGGTGACGAATGGCCGGCGCGCGAAGGGGACGCTCAGAGCCGGGCCCGATGGGCGGAGCAGGGCGAAGGGAACGGCTCCAGACGCGCGGAAACGTCCTACAATTGGGGGGAAGGAAACGACATGAGCCAGGCCACAACGTACTCCGGGGCCACGACGCCCGGCGCCGAAGCGGGGCGCGCGCGTCCGTTGACCGAGCTGAGCGAAGAGGAGTTGCTGTTCCAGAAGACGGTGAGCCGGTTTGCGCGTGAGCGGATCGGGCCGCACGTGCGGGCGATGGACGAGGCGGGGGTGTTCCGCAAGGAACTGCTCAAGGAGATGTTCGAGCTGGGGCTGATGGGAATTGAGATCCCGGAGGAGATGGGCGGGCAGGGCGGAAGTTTCTTCCAGGCCGTGCTGGCGGTGGAGGCGCTGGCGGCGGTGGATCCGTCGGCGGCGGTGATTGTGGATGTGCAGAACACGATCGCCAACAATGTCATTCTTCGATGGGGGAACCAGGAGCAGAAGAGGCGGTATCTGCCGCGGCTGGCGGCGGACACGGTGGCCTCGTTCGCGCTGTCGGAGGCCGGGGCGGGCTCGGACGCCTTCGCGCTGACGACGAGGGCGCGGCGGGAAGGCGGCGAGTACCGGATCACGGGGCGGAAGATGTGGATCACCAACGCGGCCGAGGCGGGCATTTATCTTCTGTTCGCCAACGCGGCGCCGGAGCAGGGATACCGGGGAATCACCTGTTTCGTCGTGGAGCGGGGGTTTGCGGGCTTTCAGGTGGGCAAGAAGGAAGACAAGCTGGGGATCCGGGCGAGCTCGACCTGCGAGCTGATCCTGGACGACTGCCGGGTGCCGGAGGAGAACGTGCTGGGCGAGGTGGGCAAGGGGTACAAGATCGCCATCGAGACGCTGAACGAAGGGCGGATCGCGATCGGGGCGCAGATGGCCGGCCTGGCGCAGGGGGCGCTGGACCATGCGATTGCTTATGCCCGCGAGCGGAAACAGTTCGGCAAGCCGATCGCGGAATACCAGGGCGTGCAGTTCGAGCTGGCGCAGATGGCGACCGAGGTGGAAGCGGCGCGGCTGCTGGTATATAACGGGGCGCGCATGAGAGACGCCGGGCTTCCGTTTGTGACCGAGGCGGCGATGGCCAAATATTTCGCCTCGCAGGCGGCCGAGAACGTGGCGTCGAAGGCGGTGGAGATTTTCGGGGGCGTGGGGTTCACCCGGGACTACCCGGTGGAGAAGCTGTACCGGGACGCCAAGATCGGGCGGATCTACGAAGGGACCTCGAATATGCAGAAACTGACCATCGCCAAGCAGATCCTGGCGAAACCGTAGCGGCCGAGGATCCATCCAAGGAGGTAGCAACCCATGCGTTTGTTCGCGACCGCGCTTCTGATATCCGCCCCGGCGATCCTCGCCGGGGCCACGGCCGAGCCGAACCCGAGCGAGATCGACAGCATCATCCAAAAATTCGCCGCCAAGGAAGGCGAGTTTGCCAAGGCGCGGGAGAACTATACCTACCGGCAGACGGTGAAGGTGGAGGAGCTGGACCCGAGCGGGAGCCCGGGCGGCAAGTGGGAAATGGTGTCGGACATCATCTTCGGGACGGACAATAAGAGGACCGAGAGGGTTGTGTACGCGCCGGTGCCGACACTGCAGAACATTCTGCTGACGCCGGAGGACATGCAGGATCTCAAAGACGTGCAGCCGTTTGTGCTGACCACGGCCAATATTCCCGATTACGACATTCGTTACCTGGGGCGGCAGCAGTTGGACGAGATCCCCTGCTATGAGTTCACGGTGAAGCCGAAGAGGCTGGATCCGGGCAAGCGGTATTTCGAAGGGGAGATCTGGGTGGACGACAAGGACCTCCAGATCGTGAAGACGTACGGCAAGGGCGTGGGGCGGTTGAAAAAGAACTCGGACAACCAGTTTCCGAAGTTCGAAACCTACCGCGAGCAGATCGACGGCAAGTACTGGTTTCCCACTTATACCTACGCCAACGACACGCTGCAATTTCAAAACGGGCCGCAGCGCATCAAGATGGTTGTGAAGTATCAGGACTACAAGCAGTTCAAGAGCGACGTGCAGATCAAGTTCGGCGACGCGGCGCCGGATAGCGGCCCGCAGAACCCGCCGCCGAATCCTCCCGCGAGCCAGCCGAAGCCGCCGAATCAGCGGTAGCCTCCGTTCAGACCGCCCAGGACGCCGGACAGCGCAAAAACGCTGCAAAGGCTGGCGGTTTGTGCTGAAATAGGATATTTCCAACACTATGGCTAAGGGCTACCACTTCGAGCGGAAGTGGCGGGCCGCCAACAGGCGCCTCCGCGAACTCCGAATGATCGCTCAGGGCTTGATGAGCAAGGACCATCCGGTGATGGCCCACATCATCCCGATCCGCCGATGCAACCTTTCCTGCGCCTACTGCAACGAATACGACGACGTTTCGAAGCCGATCCCGTTGGGAATAATGAAGGAACGGCTGGACTTACTGGCCGATCTGGGCACCACGATCGTGACTTTCAGCGGGGGCGAGCCGCTGCTGCACCCGGAGCTGGATGATCTGATCGCTCACGTGCGGGGGCGGGGGATTCTGGCGGGGCTGATTACGAACGGTTACCTGCTGACGCCGGCGCGGGTGAAGAAGCTGAACGCGGCAGGGCTGGACCACCTGCAGATCAGCATCGACAACGTGAAGCCGGACGACGTCTCGAAGAAAAGCCTGAAGGTTCTGGACCGGAAGCTGCAAGTGCTGGCCGAACATGCGACGTTTCACGTGAACATCAATTCGGTGCTCGGCGGCGGCATTCACAATCCCGAGGACGCGCTTGTCGTGGGGAAGCGGGCGATTGAGCTGGGCTTCACCTCGACGGTGGGGATCATTCACGACCACGACGGGCAACTGCGGCCGCTGGGCGACCGCGAGCGGTCGGTGTTTCTGGAGATGAAGGGGTTTGAAAAAACCAATTTCTCGCAGATGAACTACTTCCAGGACGCCATCGCGCACGGGCGGCCGAGCGAGTGGCGGTGCCGCGCGGGGGCGCGATATCTCTATATTTGCGAAGACGGTCTGGTGCATTACTGCTCGCAGCAGCGGGGCTTCCCGGCCAAGCCGCTGGCCGAGTACACGGTGGACGACATCCGGCGCGAGTATTTGACCCAGAAATCTTGTGCGCCGTTGTGCACCATATCGTGCGTGCACCAGGTGGCCTACATGGACTTCTGGCGCGATCCGCAGACGATTCCGGCGCTGGAGCGCACCGAGAGCGAGAAGCTGGTCCAGATCGGCCAGTAGGCCCCGGGCGCGCGGCCGTCGCGCTGTAACTCTAAGAAACAAAACAAAAGCACGGGCGCACCGTTACTTCTGTCGGAATTTTCTGGAGCATTGCGGCGGGCGCCATACTTTATATTGAGGCCTGAGGCCGGATGGCTTGGTGAGGAGCCATGGCCGGCTTTCGGCGCCGGGCTGGGAGTGGGACCGTCGGCCGGGGAAGATCTCTGGCGCTTGGATTGCGTTGAAGCCAAGCGTCAGGATTTCAACGTTCGGAAAAGCCTTAGGATAGTCAACCACTTACGATGCCCACCACCATTCCCAATCAAAAGAAAGCCTGGCAAGAACGACTGGCCGCGCTGAAAAATATTCCTCCCGTGCTGCTGCTGATGTGGCAATCGGGGCGGGCCATGGTGGCGGCGATGCTCGGTCTGCGGCTGGTGGTGGCGCTGCTGCCGCTGGCCGGATTGTGGGTGGGGAAACTGATCATCGACACGCTGGTGGGCGCGGTGAAACATCCGGGCGCCGTACCGCGGGAGATCTGGTTTTACCTGGCGGCGGAATTTGCCATCGCTGGCCTGGGGAGCATTCTGGGGCGGGCGATCGATTATTGCGACGGGCGGATCGCCGACCGGTTTTCGCGCGAGGTGAGCGTCCGCGTGATGCGTCACGCTTCCCGGCTCGATCTGGCTTCGTTTGAAGACCCGGTGTTTTACGACAAGCTGGACCGGGCGCGCCTGCAGGCCAACGACCGGCTGGGGATGCTGAACGCGATGGGGCAACTGCTGCAGCAGGCGATTACGCTGGCTTCGCTGGCGGCGGGCGTGATTGTGTATTCGCCGGTGCTGTTCGCGCTGTTGGTGTTGACCGTGGCGCCGGCGTTTCTGGGCGAGAGCCACTTCGCGTTTCTGGGCTATTCGCTGGCCTACAGCCTGACGCCGATGCGGCGCGAGTTGGACTATCTGCGCGATCTGGGCACCAAGCGCGAGGGCGCCAAGGAGCTGAAGGTTTTCGGGCTGGGGCCGTATTTCCTGGAGCGGTTCACGCGCATCAACGATGAAGTGATCGGGCGGACAAGGCGGCTGGCGGGGCGGAGGCTGAGGGTGGGGGCGATGCTGGCGCTGGTGGGCTCGCTCGGCTACTACGCCGGGTATGCGTACCTGGTGTGGCGGACGCTGGAGGGAGCGCTGACCATCGGCGGGCTCACGTTTTTAGCCGGAGCGCTGGCCGGATCGAGCAGCCAGATCCAGCAGGTGTTCAGCACCTTTTCCGGGATTGCCGATCAGTCGCTGTTCCTGAGCGACCTGGTGGAGTTCTTCGCGATGAAGCCGAGGATCGCCGTGGCGGCGCATCCGGTGCCGGCGCCGCGGCCGATCCGGAGCGGGTTCGAGTTCCGGAAGGTGAGCTTCCATTACCCGAACGCGGCGCGGGCGGTGTTGAAGGACCTGGAGCTGAGGATTGAGCCCGGCGAGCGAGTGGCGCTGGTGGGCGAGAACGGGCAGGGGAAGACGACGCTGGTGAAACTGATGACGCGGCTGTACGATCCGACGGCGGGGCGGATCCTGCTGGACGGCGTGGACCTGCGCGACTACGACCCGGAATCGCTGCACGGCGAGATGGGGGTGATCTTCCAGGACTTCATGCGCTACGACATGACGGCGGCGGAGAACATCGGCGTGGGGCGCGTGGAGGCGATGGGGGACCGGGAGCGGATCGTGGACGCGGCGCGGAAGAGCCGGGCGCTGGCGACGATCGGGAAGCTGGGCGACGGCCTGGAGCAGTTGCTGGGGCGGAGGTTTGAAGGCGGAGTGGACCTGTCGGGCGGGGAGTGGCAGAAGATCGCGCTGGCGCGGGCTTACATGAGGCAGGCGCAGGTGCTGATTCTGGACGAGCCGACGGCGGCGCTGGATGCGATGGCCGAGTATGAGGTGTTCCAGCGGTTCGCCGAGCTGACCGAGGGCAGGATCGCGCTGCTGATCTCGCACCGTTTTTCGACAGTAAGGATGGCGGACCGGATTCTGGTGCTGGAGGACGGAAGGATCGGCGAGCAAGGCACGCACGATGAGTTGATGGGAAGCCGCGGACGTTATTCGAACATGTTCGAACTGCAGGCGGCGAGCTACCGGTGAGGACGATGACGACGGCGGGGACAACCGAGGGAGCGGGGCTGAGGGAGAGGCTGAAGAGCTGCGAGGCGAGGCTGCGAAGCCTGGGTGGAGAACTGGCGCGGCGCGCCGGCTCGCCGGGAACGCTGGGCCCGGCCGAGGCGTGTCTGCTCGATCAGTTCACCTACGTGCACGGAAAACTGCGCGAGGCGCGGGAGGCGCTGTCGAGCGGGTATTGCCGGAAGCTGAAGCGGGCGGGCGTGGACCCGTTGACGGGCGCGCCGAGGATCTACCGCCGGATCGCGGACCGTTTCCGGAACGGCGCGGCGGAGGTGAGCGCGGAAAACCTGAGGGAGTGTCTGGAGCGGGAAGGGACGGGCGAAGCGCTGCGGCTGGCCGAGATCTGGGCGGCGCCGCCGGTGCTGGCGCTGGCGCTGGTGGAAGAGATTCTGGAGGCGATCGAGAGCCGCGAGACTGCGCCGGAGAAGAGGCGGGCGGCGGTCGAGCGGGCGGTGAGCGGGCTGAGGGCGGCGGAGCGCCTGCGCTGGCGGGAGCTGATCGAGAGGGTGTCGGTGGTGGACCGGGCGCTGCGGCACGATCCGGGCGGCGTGTACGGGCGGATGGAGTTCGAGAGCCGCGACCTGTACCGGCAGGCGGTGGAGAAGATGGCGGAGTCTTCGCGGCTGAGTGAGGAGGAAGTGGCGCTGCTGGCGGTGGCGATGGCCTGGGGGGAAGAGCCGGGAACGCGGCGGGCGCACGTTGGTTACTTTCTGGTGGACGCCGGAGCGGCGCGGCTGCGCAAGAGGGCCCGCTGCCGGATGAGTCCGGCGGAGACGGCGCGGGCGCTGGCGTACCGGTTTCCGAACGCCGTCTACCTGGGCGGGATCGCGGCCGCGGCGTGTGCGCTGGTGGCGGCGCTGCGCCTGGCGCTGCCGGCGCTGCCGGACTGGTGGCTGGCGCTGGCGGCGATTCCGGCGACGCAGGCGGCAGTGGCGGCGGTGAACCTGTCGCTGACCCGGCTGCTCCCGCCGCGGCGGCTGGCCAGGATGGACTTTTCGGAAGGAATCCCGGCCGAATGCGCCTCCTTCGTGGCCGTGCCGACGCTGCTGTTGACGCGGGCCGGCATCGAGAGCCTGCTGCAGCGGCTGGAGGTGCACTACCTGGCCAACCGCGACGGCAACCTGCGCTTTGCCCTGCTGACCGATCATTCGGACTCGGCCTTGCGCGAGGGCGGAAAACCGGCGCTGGTGGAAGCCTGCGCCGAGGGAATCCGGCGGCTGAACGCGCGCTACGGACAGAACGGGCGGGGACCGTTTTATTTGTTTCACCGCGGGCATGAGTGGAACGGCAGCGAAGGGACGTGGATGGGGCGTGAGCGGAAGCGGGGAAAGCTCGAGGACTTCAACGCGTTTCTGTTAGGAGCCGGCGACGCCTTCGAGCGCAAGGAAGGAGACCTGGAGGCGCTGCCGGCAATCCGCTACGTGATCACGCTCGACAGCGACACGCAGCTCCCGCTCGACAGCGCGCGCAAGCTGGTGGGGACGCTGGCGCATCCGCTGAACCGGGCGGTGATGGATGAGCTGTCGGGAACCGTGCGGGAAGGCTATGGGATTCTCCAGCCGCGGGTGAGCATCAGCATGGAGTCGGCATCGCGGTCGCTGCTGGCGCGGATCTGCAGCGGGCAGACCGGACTGGACCCCTACAGCAAAGCGGTGTCCGACGTTTATCAGGACCTTTACGGACGGGCGACGTACACGGGCAAGGGAATTTACGACGTGGCGGCGTTCACCCGGGCGCTCGATGGGCGGTTTCCGGACAACGCTCTGCTGAGCCACGACCTCATCGAAGGCGAGCACACGCGTGTCGGGCTGGTGAGCGACGTGGAGGTGATCGACGACTATCCGTCCAGCTACAAGGCCTTCACCAAGCGCAAGCACCGCTGGGTGCGGGGCGACTGGCAGATTCTGTTCTGGGCGCTGCCGCGGGTTCCGGTGGCGGGCGGCGGATGGCGGGCGAACGTTCTGCCGATGGTTTCGCGGTGGAAGATCGCCGACAACCTGAGGCGGAGTCTTGTCGAGCCGATGCTGGCGGCGGCGCTGGCGGCGGCGTGGTGGCTGGCGGGGCGGGCGGCGCTGGATGCGGGCATCGCGGCGGCGGCGATTCTGCTGGCGCCGGCGTGGCTGGAGTTTGCCCTGGGGCTGGTGCGGCTGCCTCCGCCGCGGTTCTGGCGCGGATATTTGCGCGACCGTCTGGCTCAGTTGGGGCGCGGGCACGGGGAGGCTCTGCTGACGCTGGTGTTCCTGCCGCACCAGGGAGCGATGATGCTGGATGCAGTCGGCCGGACGCTGTACCGGCGGCTGTGGAGCGGGCGGAAGCTGCTCGAATGGGAGAGCATGGCGCAGGTGGAGACGGAGGCGGGCTTCCGCTGGAATATGACGACGGGGTACCTGTTCGGCACCTCGTGCGCGGCGCTGGTGTGCCTGCCGCTGGCCGCGGGGCTGGGCGGCGACGCGGCGGTGCTGGGGGCGGCGGCGTTGTGGGTGATGGCGCCGCTGGCGGCGGCGATCCTGGACGAGAAGCCGGTGTGGAAACGCCGGGCCGAGCGCGCCAACGTCGATTTTCTGCGCGACTCGGCGCTGCTTACCTGGCGCTACTTCGCCGAGTATGGGCGCGAGGAGTGGCACTGGCTGGCGCCCGACAACGTGCAGGAAGACCCGGAGGCGGTGGCGGCCAGGACCTCGCCCACCAACATCGGATTGCAACTGGCGGCCCAGGTGGCGGCCTTCGACTTCGGCTACCTGATGCCGGGCGAAACGATAGAGTCGCTGAACAACATTCTGAACACGCTCGGCGCGATGGAACGGTATCGCGGGCATCTGTACAACTGGTACGACACGGTGACGCTCGAGCCGCTGGAGCCGCGGTACGTGTCGACGGTGGACAGCGGCAACCTGGCGGCGGCGCTGGTGGCGGTGAAGCAGGCCTGCGAGGGATTCCGAAAGCAGCCGGTGGCGCGGCCGGCGGTGCTCGAAGGGCTGCGGGACCATTGCCTGCGGCTGGGCAAGGCGCTGCCGGCCAGCGGGCGGAGCCAGGGGCTGGCGAGCCGTATGGAAGCGATCCTGCGGCAGCTCGACTACCGTCCGGCGGGTCTGTTCGCCTGGGAGGGGCTGCTGCGCGAGGTGGCGGGCCTGGTGGCGGGGCTCGATCGTCACGTCGAGTGGGTGTGCCAGCAGAGGGAAGCCGGAGCCGCGGGGCAGACCGGAGAGCTCCGTTACTGGCAGGCGGCGCTGAGCCGGAGAGTGGAGGCGGCGCGCAGCCAGCTCGAATCGCTGGCGCCGTGGCTGGGCGAGAGTTATGGAGACCAGATTCGGGCGTGCGGCTGCATGGTGGAGTTCGAGCCGCTGATGAAGCTGCTCGAACGGACGCCGGGAATCGATCAACTGCCGGCGCATTACGAGGCGATCGACCGCGAGATCGAGACGATGCTGGACGCGCAGGGGCGGGTTCACGGCCCGGCGCGGGTGATGCTCGAGAGGCTGCGCGCGGAGCTGCCGGTGGCGCGGGCGCGGTCGCGGATGCTGATGCGGATGGCGGAGCGGCAAAGCAAGCTGTGCTCGAAGCTGGCCATGGAGATGGATTTCCGGTTTCTGTTCGACTCGAGCCGCCAGCTTCTCCGCATCGGCTGCGACGCCGCGACGGGACGGCTGGACGAGTCCTGCTACGATCTGCTGGCGTCGGAAGCGCGGACGGCGCTGTTTTTCGCCATCGCCAAGGGCGACGCGCCGTGCGAGAGCTGGTTCCGGCTGGGGCGGAAGCTGGTGATGGCCGAGGGCGAGCGGACGCTGTTGTCCTGGAGCGGGACGATGTTTGAGTACCTGATGCCGCTGCTGTTTATGAAAAACTACCCAGGTACCCTGGTAGCGGAAAGCTGCGCGGCGATGGTGCGCATTCAGAGGCGCCATGGGCGGCGGCGGCGCACGCCGTGGGGGATTTCGGAGTCGGCTTACCGGGCGCGGGACAGCGCGGGGAATTACCAGTACCGGGCGTTCGGAGTGCCGGGAATCGCCATGCAGACCGGCTCGGCCGAGCGGCTGGTGGTGGCGCCCTACGCCACGATGCTCGCCCTGATGGTGGACCGGGCCTCGGCGACGGAAAACCTGCGCTCGATGGCGGCGCGGCGGTGGCTGGGGCGGTTCGGCTTTTACGAGGCGGTGGAATTCTCCGGCCGGCGTCTGGACGGACGGGCGCGGACCGAAGTGATCCGCTCCTACATGGTGCATCACCAGGGCATGTCGCTGCTGTCGCTGGCCAACGTGCTGCTGGAGGACAGCCAGCGGATGAGATTTCACGCCGATCCGCTGGTGCGGGCGACGGAGCTGCTGCTGCAGGAGCGCGTGCCGGCGATGGTGGAAGGAGAAGCGCTGGAGACGCCGCCGGTGGCGGTGGACGTGCACGGCGGCGCGGACCTGGCCGGCGAGTGGGCGGCCGAGCGCGCCGGCTGAGAGCCGCCGGCGGAAGCGCGGGGCGGCGGGCAAACTGATAAGATGCTGGTTCCGGGAGGACTATGATGAACCGAATTCGCGCGAATGCAATTGCCCTTGCCGTAGGGATCGCCCTGGTGGCCGGCGCCCCCGCGGCGCGCGCCGGGGAAAAGAAGCTGATGCACTGCTTCGCCTTCACTGTGGTGAGTGGCGCGAGCCAGAGCGACTGGAACGATTTCTTCAAGAAGACGGACGCGCTGCCGTCGAAGATTCCGGGCGTGACCAAAGTCTGGTACGGCAAGCTGGCGCGCCCGCTCGATGCGGGCGGGTCCGAGCGGCAGTGGGGCGTGTGCATGGAGATGAACGACGAGGCCGCGCTGAAGGCATACGGCAGCCACCCGTATCACGCCGAATGGATGGCCGCCTATGGCAAGGTGCGCGTGCCGGGCACGACGACGTTCAATATTCTCGGACAGTAGAGGCCGGTTGCGGTAACGCGCTTGCAACAGCGCCGCGGCACCGGCCCAGGCTGATGCGGGGCAGGCCGGGGCGTTGGCAGTAGCCGGACAGGATCACCTCGTCTCCGTCTTCGAGCCAGGCGCGGGACTCTCCGCCGGGTAGCGCCAGCGGCGAGCCGCCGGAGGCGATTTCCAACAGACAGCCGCGGGCATCGGGCGCCGGGCCCGAGACGGTGCCCGTGGCCAGAAGATCGCCGGGCTCGAGATTGCAGCCGTTCGAGGTGTGATGCGCCAGAAGCTGGGCCGGGGTCCAGTAGAGATGGCGGAGGTTCGAGCGGCAGATGAGCAGCGGAGCAACGCCGGAGGCGCGCATCCGCGCCGACAGGATGTGGACTTCGAGCACCGCGTCGATGGCGCCGCGGCGCTGGTCTTCTGCGTCGAGCAGATAGGGGAGCGGCGCCGGGTCGCCGGCGGCGCGGGGCGGGGGCGGCACGCGGTAGGGCTCGAGCGCTTCCATGGTGACCACCCAGGGGGAAAGGGAGGTGGCGAAGTTTTTCCCCAGGAAAGGGCCCAGCGGTTGATATTCCCAGCGCTGGATGTCGCGGGCCGACCAGTCGTTCAAAAGGCAGACACCGAAGATGCGCGCGCCGGCCCCCGAGATGGGGACGGGCTCTCCGAGAGCGTTGCCGGGTCCGGCGAAGAAGGCGGCTTCGAGCTCGAAATCGAGGGAGCGCGAGGGGCCGTAGGAAGGCGGCTGGCCGGGCGGGCCGGGGATCTGGCCGCAGGGACGGACAACGGGGGCGCCGGATACGATGAGCGAGGAAGCGCGGCCGTGATAGCCGATGGGGACCCATTTGTAGTTGGGCATCAGCGGTTGATCGGGGCGGAAGAGGCGGCCGACGTTTTCCGCGTGGTGGATGCTGGCGTAGAAGTCGGTGTAGCCGCGGACGAGGGCCGGGAGGTGCATGACGGCATCGGCCAGGGGCGTGAAGGCATCGGGGAGGCGGGCGAGGGCGGCGGCGCGCGAAGAGTTTTCCGAAAGCAGATCGGTGAGGCGGGCGCGGAGAGCGGACCAGACGCGGGGCCCGAGAGCCATGAGAGCGTTCAGGGCGGGCTCGCGGCAGGCCTGGTCGAGATCGGAGCCGAGGCCGGCGAGAAGGCCGTGGCCGGCGGCGGCGGCGAGGTCGAGAATGCGATCGCCGATGGCCACGCCGGGGCGCGGCGACGACTTGTGAAGAGGGTGCGAGAAAACGCCGTACGGGAGATGGGCGAGGGGGAAATCGGCGTCTTCAAGATTCGCTTCCGCGATCCAGCTTCGCGGCGGCGCGGCAGGTACGGCCGTCACAGCAGGCCCTCCGCCTGAAGCCCCTCGAAGGGCTCGTCAAAGGAGCAGGAGCCGAAGCCCAGCGCGAAGGCGGCGCGGGCGGAGGCGAGCTGCGAGACATCGGCGGACGCGCCCTGGCAGCGGACGAAGCGATGGCCGAAGACAAAGGCGCGGGGCGAGCCGGCGTCAACGACACAGGCGAGGGCGGACTCGTTCATGCCGTGCCAGGCGAAGACGGCGGCGAGGAAGAGGTTGAGAAAACCGTGCATCACGGCGCGCGGCGAGGCGAATTCATAGGTGAGGGGAAACGAGGCGCGGAAGGGGTGGTGCAGGCCGGCTGTGGCCTTGAAGGGGACGCGGAGGGCGGCGGCGCGGGCGAGGAAGCGGGCCACCTGGGGTGTCGTGGGGATGGCCTCGGGAGTGAGGCCGCCGGTTCGGATTTTGGCGCGGAAGCGCGTGCCCGAGAGTATTTCGAGCATCGGCGTGGGATCGGGATCGAGAGGAATTTCGAAAAAGGCGGAGCAGCCGCCCGGCACGGCGGCCATGGCGGCGGGGAGCGCGGAGGCGCCGGGCACTTTGGCCTCCACCGAGTCGATGAGGAAGCGGCCCGGGTGGGAGCGCTCGACTTCGGCGGCCAGGGCGAGCGAGGCGGCGATGTCGGCGCCGGCGAGCAGACCGATGCGCCAGGCGGAGGCATTGTGTGGAGCGTGGGGAACGGCGGCTGCGAGCTCCGCCAGGCGCGGCGCCGTGACCAGGAAACGCCCGAGGGCGAAGCGGTGCGGGCCGGCGAGAAAGCGCGAATAATTCGCCACCGCGGCGGGCATCGTTTCAGCGGCGGGAGGGAACAGACCGGCGTAGTCGATAAGGCCGGAAAGCAAAGTCTGCAGCGTGGATTTCATAATATTCGCGGCGCTTTTCCATTGTGCCCGGATACAGGGTCGGGTACAATCCGCACAAGAAGACCATGGTCGAACAAATCAGGCGGGCGCGTTCGGGCGGCGGGTTTTCCCGCGGATGCCGCTCATTCGCCGACGGGACGCCATGGCCGCGGGATAGGGCATTTCAGACGCCGTCGGCGGGCAGGGCGCGCGGCGCGCGGAGGGAAAAACATGTTTCGATGGGCGGATATCGGCGGACTGCCGAGCCGGCGGGAACGATCATGAATGGGGTTGTGGGCACGGGCGGTTCGCGGCCGGCCCGGGACCGGGCGATGGTGAACCGGAAGGCGCTCCGGTTGAGCGGGGCGTCGATGCCGTTGGCGAATTGAGCGGGCGGGCGAATCGGCGGGCGGCGGGGTTGGGGCTCTTGATTGCCTTGTCCGGAGGGAGGACCGCGCCCGCGCAGACCGCCGCTCCGGCGCTGCGCGGAGGCACGACGGTGGTAATCAATCCTGTGACCGTGCTCGATGCGAAGGGCGAGCCGGTGAGCGGGCTCGAGCCGGGGGATTTCCGCCTTACCGACAACGGCGCGCCGCAGGCGTTCCGTATGGACACTTCCGACACGCTGAATTCGCCGATCGCCATGGTGGTTGTGGTTCAGACGGCGGAATTCTCGGCCGGGGCGCTGGTGAAAGTGAGGAAGATCGGCAGCCTGATCCAGCCGTTGATCACGGGCGAGCGTGGGCAGGCGGCGGTGCTGAGCTACGACGAGGAGGTGAGGGTGGAGCAGGAGCTGAGCTCGGACGCGGGGCTGCTGACCAAAACATTCCGGGGCTTGAAATCGCATGGCAGCGGCGACGCCCGGATGTTGGACGCCGTGCAGGCGGCGATGGGCATTCTGGCGGAAAGAACGGGCGAGCGGAAGGTGATTCTGGTGATCGGCGAGACGAGGGACCGGGGCAGCAAGAGCAAGCTGGAGGACGAGCTGACGGGACTGGAGCGGGACGGTGTCATGGTATACGCCATCAACTATTCGGCCTACGTGACGGCGATGACCGCCAAGCCGTCCGATCTGCCGCCGCCGTCCGGGGGCACGGGGATTCTGGGCGGGCTGATTGAGCTGCGCCGGATGGGGACGGCCAACACAAGCGAGGTGCTGACGGAGGCCAGCGGAGGCGAGCGGTTTTCCTTCGCGGCGCAGAAGGTGCTCGAGCGGAGGGTGACCGAGTTGGGGGAGCATTTGCACAGCCAGTACCTGCTGAGCTTCGCGCCCGGACGGGCGGCGGCCACGGGCGTGCATGCGCTTCGCGTGGCTGTGGAAGGTCATCCGGACTACCACGTACGGGCGAGGCAGGCCTACGTATGGCAGAGCGAATGAGAAGTGGGGAACTAGAAGTTGGCAACGGAAATGCAAAGGGCAGAGTGTCTCGCTGGGTTTTCGCGGTCTGGCCGAAAGGCGGAGGCTGAGAGAAGGTATGGGGAAATCAATATCGTTTTCATTTGTCCGTGTTGCGATCGCTCTGGGTCTGCTGGCAACCTGCTTGCCGCTGACCGGCGATAACCGGCCGGCTTTTGACCGGCACAGTAAAGCTTTTTATGCCGACCCCGGGGTTGTGGCGTTTGTGCGTCCCGGGTTGGTGATGAAGATCACCGGGGCGCGGATCGCCGCCGATGGCACCATCTCGGCCGATTTCTCGTTGACCGATCCACAGGGCCTGCCGCTCGATATGGCGGGGGTTTATAGCGCCGGGACGGTCTCGGTCAGCTTCATTGCGGCGAACATTCCCAAGGGCGCCACACAGTACGTGGCGTATACGACGACGGTGCAGAAGAGCCCGATCACCGGCAACAGCGCCACCCAGGCGTCCATCGATCGCGGCGGAAGCTTCGTCAGCAATGGGAGCGGCAATTATACGTACACCTTCCATACGAAGGCGCCGTCGGGCTACGACGCGACAGTGACCCATTCGGTGGGGGCTTACGCGTCGCGCAATTTGAGCGCTTTCAACATGGGGACGCAGTACGCCAACGATGTTTACTCCTTTGTGCCAAATGGCGCAGCGGTGACGGTGGTGCGGGATGTGGTGGAAACACAGTCCTGTAATCAATGCCACGATCCGCTTTCGGCGCACGGCGGGGCGAGGCAATTGACCCAGCTTTGCGTCATGTGCCATTCGCCGCAGACCACCGACCCGGACACCGGCAACACG
>DAIDHC010000007.1 GCA_027452065.1 Bryobacterales bacterium | reverse complement strand
CTCGCCCTCGATCTCGAGGCAGTCGTTCAACAGCCGCGTGCGGACGTTCAAGCCGCTTTCGATGACCTGTATGTTTTCATCCCGGGTCCCGAAAAGCGATTCAACGCCCCGCGTGATCTGAACACTGATCGTCATTGGCGGTGTCCGCTCCTCATCTTCCCGGCGCCGCGGCGGCTGGAGCCGTCAAAAGAGCCCGGAGCGCGGCGCGCCCGGAGCGGCGCATAACCGCATCGCGCGCTTCGAAACGGAGGGACAGGCGCGGCCCGCGTGCCCGAACCTCATACGATGGTTTGCAGTGGAAAAACCAGAGACCGGTCCGCGGCCGCGGAGGAGTGCCAGACATCCATCCCGACTATAACAGACAGGGTTGCCGCGCTCAAGCGCCGTGCCGCTCGTTTTCAGTCGTAAAGCAGATGCAGCACCACGCTCCGCCGGTGCGGCGCCGCGCGATGCTCGAACAGGTACGCGCCTTGCCACGTTCCCAACGCCAGACTTCCGCCGTGCACCGGAATCGCCAGCGAGGTTTGTGTCAGCGCCGAGCGGATGTGCGAGGTCATATCGTCGGGCCCCTCCGCGGTATGCCGGTACAGCCGCACGTCGGCCGGCACCAGCCGCTCGAAGAAGTCGCCCATGTCGGCCCGCACGTCGGGATCGGCGTTTTCCTGTATTACCAGCGACGCTGAGGTGTGCCGGCAGAACACGGTCAGCAGGCCCTGCGCCGCGCCCAGCCCCGCCACCCAGCGCTCAACCTCCGCGGTGAATTCGTACAGCCCTTTACCGCGCGTGGCGATTTCGATCTGTCGCGTCGCCTGCTTCACTCCACTGTCACGCTCTTGGCCAGATTCCGCGGCTGGTCCACGTCGCAGCCGCGCCGCACCGCGATGTGATACGCCAGCAGTTGGAGCGGTATGATCTCCAACACCGGCAGCAGCAGTTCGCTTGTCGACGGGATTGAAATCAAATGGTCCGCCGACGCCTCCAGTTCCTCCCGGTCCTCGTCGCATACCACCGCGATGACGATACCGCTGCGCGCCTTCACCTCCTGAACGTTGGACAGCGTTTTCTCATACCGCAGCCGGCTCTCCGCGCTCTCCGGATCCCTGGTCGCCAGCACCACCACCGGAAGGTTTTCGTCGATCAGCGCGTTCGGCCCGTGCTTCATCTCGCCGGCCGGATAGCCTTCGGCGTGAATGTAGGAAATCTCCTTCAACTTCAGCGCCCCCTCGAGCGCGATCGGAAAGTGGATGCCGCGGCCCAGAAAAAGAAATCCCGTCGCCCGGAACAGACGCTTCACCAGTTCGTCGTACATCCCCTCGCTGCCCAGGATGGTCTCCATTTTTCCCGGCAGCTTCACCAGCTCCTGCATCAGCCGCCGGGACTCCTCCTCGCCCAGCTTGCCGCGCGCCTGCCCCAGGTACATCGCCAGAATGAACAGCGCCGTGATCTGGCAGGTGAAGGCCTTGGTCGACGCCACACCGATCTCCGGACCGGCGTGCGTCAGCAGCGCTCCGCTCGCCTCGCGCGTGATCATCGATCCGATGACGTTGCAGATCGCCAGCGTCTTTGAGCCCTTCTGCTTTGCCTCGCGCTGCGCCGCCAGTGTGTCGGCCGTCTCACCGGACTGCGAGATCACCACGGTCAGCATCTTGTCGTCCAGAATCGGATCCCGGTATCGGAACTCGCTGCCGTAGTCCACCTCCACCGGAAGCCGCGCCAGCTTCTCGATCATGAACTTGCCGGTGAGCGCCGCGTGCCAGCTCGTGCCGCAGGCGACGATCTTGATCTGCTCGAACTCCGCGAATTCCCTCGCGCTGATGTTCATCTCGTCCAGAAACACGCGGCCCGTTTCCTGCCCCACCCGGCCCAGCATGGTGTCCCGCACAGCCCGCGGCTGCTCAAAGATCTCCTTGAGCATGAAATGCTTGTAGCCGCCCTTTTCGGCCATGATCGGGTCCCACAGCACGTGCGTCACCTGCCGTCGCACCGTGCGCCCGTTGAAGTCGGTAAGCTGCACGCCCTCCGGAGTCAGAATGGCAAGATCCCCGTCGTTGAGGAAAAACATATCGCGCGTATGGCTGAGAATCGCCGGCACGTCCGAGGCGACAAAGTATTCGCCCTCTCCGATCCCGATCACCACCGGGGGCCCCGACCGCGCCGCCACGATCTTGTTCGTGTCCTGGGCGCTGATCGCCGCCAGCGCGAACACGCCGTTCAGCTCCCGCACCGCCTTCCGCATCGCCTCCTCGAGATTCCCCTCGTAGTGCTTCTCAATCAGATGCGCGATCACCTCGGTGTCGGTCTCGGTGAGAAACCGGTGCCCCTCGAACTGCAATTGGCTCTTCAGCGCCATGTAATTTTCGACGATGCCGTTGTGGACCACCACGATGTTGCCGGTGCAGTCGCGGTGGGGATGCGCGTTCTCCTCCGTCGGCCTGCCGTGCGTCGCCCATCGCGTATGGCCGATTCCGTACGACCCGTCCATCGGGTTCAGCCGGATCGCTTCCTCCAGATTTCGCAGTTTCCCCGAGGCGCGCCGGACATCGAGCCCGTCGTCGCTGTTCAGCACCGCGATCCCCGCTGAGTCGTAGCCGCGGTACTCCAGCCGCCGCAGCCCGTCCAGAATAATCGGGACCGCGCGGCGATTCCCGATGTAGCCCACAATTCCGCACATAGATGACTTGAGAATAGCGAACCGCGGTACCAGCCCACTATCTCCCCCCGTCCCTGCGAGCGGAGATTTCCGTTCGATCTGCTACCATTGAAGGGTTAGGCGAATCGACCAGCCCCGGCGCTTGCGCCCGGTCGCGTCATTGATGGTTGCTCCGTTTCGTCCCGGCTTCCGGGCGTTTCGCGGCGGCTTTCGGCGTCCCTCCGGGTTCGGGATGCACCCGCCCTTGGCGGACTCCCCGCTCCGGCAGCACCGGCGGCGCCTCTCGCTGGAATCCAATCCGCGGCTCTCGCGCCCGGGTCCGGCATTCTCAGTAATATCGTTTCGGGCATCGGGTCCGGGAAGAAACAGGCAGGTGTTATGAAGATTGGCGTGCTTGGCGGAGACGGCTACTGCGGTTGGGCCACGGCTCTCTATTTATCGCAAAAGGGGCATAGCGTCGCTATCGTCGATAGCTACGTCCGCCGCCACTGGGATCATGAGCTCGGCGTCCAGACTCTCACCCCGATCCAGCCCCTGCCCGAGCGACTCGCCGCCTGGGAACAACTCACCGGCAAGCGCATCGAAGTCTTCTCCGGCGACATCACCGAGTACGACTTCCTGGCTTCCTTTCTCGAATCCTTCCGCCCCGATGCGGTCGTCCATTTCGCCGAACAGCGCTCCGCGCCCTACTCGATGATCGACCGGAAGCACGCCGTGTTCACGCAGGTCAACAACGTCGTCGGCACGCTGAACCTCCTGTTCGCCCTCCGCGAGATCCTGCCCTCCTGCCACCTGGTGAAACTCGGCACCATGGGCGAGTACGGCACGCCCAACATCGACATCGAGGAAGGCTACATCGCCATCGAGCACAATGGCCGCAAGGACGTGCTCCCCTTCCCCAAGCAACCCGGCTCGTTCTATCACCTGTCCAAGGTGCATGACAGCCACAACATCATGTTCACCTGCCGCGTGTGGGGCCTGCGCGCCACCGACCTCAACCAGGGCGTGGTTTACGGAACGCTCACCAGCGAGGTCGAACGCGACGAGGCGCTGATCAACCGTTTCGATTACGACGAAGTCTTCGGCACCGTGCTGAACCGGTTCTGCGCCCAGGCCGCCATCGGGCACCCGCTCACTGTTTATGGCAAAGGCGGCCAGACTCGCGGCTACCTCGACATCCGCGACACCGTCCGCTGCATTGAAATCGCCTGCCTCAACCCGGCCGCACCCGGCGAGTTCCGCGTCTTCAATCAATTCACCGAGCAGTTTACGGTGCTCGAGCTGGCGCAAACGGTGCAGGCCGCGGCCCGCAAACTCGACTTGTCGGTCAAGATCGACCATCTCCCCGACCCCCGCGTCGAAGCCGAAGAGCATTATTACAATGCCCGGCACTCCAAGCTCATCGACCTCGGCCTGCAGCCCCACCTGCTTTCCGAGTCCCTGCTCGACTCGCTGATCAACGTCGCCTTAAAATACCGCGACCGCATCAATCCCGCGCTTTTTCTGCCTCAGGTGAACTGGCGCAGCGCGCGCAACGAACGCCGCGCCGCACGGGATGCTCGCCTGGAAGGCGCCGCCGCCTCCGCTTCTTCCCTTCGCGACCGTCAGTCCTGAGCCCGCCTTAGCGGCCCTCCATCGGCTGGTTCGTCCACAGCCCCTTGCCGCCGCTGGCCAGCACCAGCCGCATCCTCTCGCCGCCCACCAGTTTTGTGAGCCGCGGCAGCGCCTCCTGGCTCGCCACGATGTAGCAGCGCTCCGGCGCCAGCCACATCGCCTTCCACTGCTCGTCGTCCGGAAACACGTCCGGCGCCCCCGGCGCATACGATCCGTACACCAGATTATTCACCCGCCCGTTCAGCAGCGGCGCTGTGCGATTGGTATAGAAAAACACTGAAGAGAACGTGTAGTAGTGATGGTCCACCACCAGCTTGCCCGCTGGCGCCCGGTTCAGCGCCTCGGCCAGCGGCCGCGATGACAGATAAGGGTCAAAGGTGACCATCGCCAGCCGCGCCGCGTGGTAGAAGACAACCATCATCAGCGCCGGCGCCCAGAGCGCCCGCTCGCCCTTCAACAGCAGAGCCCCCAGCGCCCCGGCCAGAAACGCCGCTCCGGCCAGCGCCAGCGGCGCCCGGAGATAAGCGAACGAGTGCAGCGTCAGATCCTCCATGTGGCCCAGCGAAAGCGTATAGGCTCCGGGGTTCGAGCTGAGCGCCGACGAAATATCGCCCGGCGCCGGCACGCCCCACACCATCGCGCACAAAGCGAGCGCCGCTATTCCCGCCGCCGCCGCGATCACTCCGATGGCTTTCGTGCCCCATCGCACGCCCCGTCCTCCGCCCGCCATCGCCGAGCCAATCAGCAGTGCCAGCGCCGGATAGCACGGCATTGAGTAATACTCCTGCGTGGTCGAGAACGTGAAAAAGATCAGCACGAACCCCGCCCAGCACAATGCCAGCAGCCGCGTCCTCCCCGCACGGTCCGCCGGACGGTAGCTCAGCTTCGCCGCCGCCGGCAGATACAGGCTCCAGGGAAAAAGCCACAACAGATGAAACAGCCAAAAATAAATCCTCGGCACGGTGTTGTAATCCCGCGGGTAGCGCAGGTTCAGAAATCGCAGCACCTGCTCGTTCATGAAGAAGAACCACAGGAACCCGTGATACTCGCCCGGAGCGCTGTGCAGCGAAAGGCTGAAATACGGCGGGTTTCTCAACGTCGCCAGCACGTGCCACGGCGCCGCGATGGCCAGCGCGATCAGCGCCCCGGAAACCGGCCGCAGCCGCCGCCACGTCCGCCTCTTCAGTAACTGGCCGGTGAGGGTGAGGTAAATCAAACCCGCCGCCACCGGAAACAAAACTCCGATCAGGCTCTTCAGCAGCAGCCCCACGCCCAGGCACGCCGCCAGCACGAACGCCCAGAGCCCGGGGCGCGCTTCGTCCTCCTCCAGGCACCGCAGAAACGCCCACATCGCCAGCGCCACCGTTGCCGTCAGCATCACGTCCGGAATCAGAATCCGCGTAAAGAGAAACAGCCCCACACAGGTGGAAATGCACAATCCCGCCAGCAGGCCGGCGCGCTTCCCGAAAGCCCACACCCCGAAGGCCGCCGTCAGCCAGGCGAGCCCCAGGCACGACAAAGCCACCGGCAGCCTCGCCACCCAGTCGCTCACGCCAAACAGCCGGTAGAAGACCGCGATCGTCCAATAGATAAGCGGCGGCTTTTCCAGATAGGCGATCCCGTCGAGACGAGCCGTAACCCAGTCGCCCGACATCAGCATGTTCCGCGCAATCTGCGCCTGCACCGCGTCCACGTCGTCCATCAGCGACGGCGGCGAGATCGCGCAGCCCAGATAAATGGCCGCCGCCACCAACAGAACCGTCAGGTAGAGGTAAACATTCCCGCTTCGGCCCGATGCGCCGGCGCCGGCGCGCTTTGTATCCGCCATCTTCTCATCCATAGAAACAGGATCATCAGCCCCCAAAGGTGATAGCCCACATTGGCGCGCCTGCCCTGATGCTCCCGCGCCGCCGCCTCAATCCGCGCCCGCGAAAACACGGCGCTGTGTTCGGCCACGCCCCAGGCGAGCGCGTCCTCCAGCAACTCCCGCAGCGGACCGCGCAGCCATTCGTGCGCCGGAATGTCGAAGCCGATCTTCTTGCGCTTGAGAATTGCCGGCGGCAGCTTTCCCCGCATCAGCTCCTTCAGCACTACTTTCTGATACGAGCCCCGCACTTTCAGCTCCGGCGGCAGCGACGCCGCGAACTCCACAATCCGATGGTCGAGAAACGGCGGCCGCACCTCCACCGAATGCGCCATGCTGATCCGGTCCGCCTTGTTCAGGATATCGTCGGGCAGGAAATACTTCTGGTCGAACCACAAATACGACGCCAGATTGTCCCCACCGGCCGCCAGTTCCCGCAAAACCCGGTCCAGCGCACCGGCTCCTCCGCCAATCGCCGCAAGCTCGCGCTTCTCCGCGTCGTCGAAGGTGCCGTTCCAATAAACGTGCGCCCGTTCCGCCGGCATCAGGCTGCCTTCGAGAAACCGCTTGGCCTTGTACTCGAAGCTAATCTTATCGTCCGACACGGGCAACCGCCGCACCGCCGCCAGCGCCAGCCTCCTCAGCGATGCCGGAACCCGCCGCGCCACGCGCGCCAGTTCGTTCGCCCTGTAGGTCAGATACCCGCCGAACAGCTCATCGGCTCCCTCGCCGCTCAGGGCCACCGTCACGTTGCGCTTGGTCAGCTTCGAAAGAAACCATACCGGCAGCGCCCCCGCATCGGCGGAAGGCTCGTCGGAATAATACGCCAGCTCTTCGACCACGCCCGGCAGCCCCGCCTCCGGACCCAGGTCCATCACCTCGTGCGCCGTCCCGTAATGCCCGGCCGCCTGCCGTATGTACTCCGATTCGTCGAAGCTTCTTCCCCGGAACGAGATCGAGAACGTCTTCAGCGATCCGGTGGTCGCGTTGGCCGTGTAATGCAGCAGCGTCGAGGAGTCGATGCCGCCGCTCAGCCAAAGTCCCAGCGGCACGTCCGACAACAGATGCTCGCTCACCGATTGCCGCAGCAGTCCGTCGAGTTCTTCCTTCGCCTCCTCCAGCCCGATGGCCCGCGGCGCGCTCCGTGGCAGTTCCCAATACCGCCCCGTCCGCGTCTTCCCCGCCCGCCACTCCATCCATTCGCCCGGCGGCAGCTTCCGCACGCCTTCCACCAACGTCCACGGGCACGGAATCCAGTTCAGCGAAAGATAGCAGTCGAGCCCCTCGCGGCTCAGCACCCGTTCAATCTGGGGGTGCACGAAAATCGACTTCAACTCCGAACCGAAGAACAAATCGCCGGACCGCTCGGCCACGTACAGCGGCTTGATCCCCACCCGGTCCCGCGCCAGCACCAGCCTCCGCCGGCTCTCGCTCCACAGCGCCGCGGCGAACATGCCTCGCAGCCGCGCGAAGCACTCAGTGTCCCATTCGAGGAACGCCTCGAGTACCGTCTCCGTGTCCGTGCCCGTCCGGAAGCGGTGCCCGCGCTGCTCCAGTTCGCGCCGCAGTTCCCGGTGATTGTAAATCTCGCCGTTGAAGGCGATCACCGTGTCGCCGTCAGCCGAAATGATCGGCTGATCCCCCGAGGCCAGATCGAGAATCTTCAGCCGCGCCGCGCCCAGCGACACGACAGCCGATTCATAAACGCCCTGCTGATCCGGACCCCGGTGAATGAGCGAGTTGACCGCGCTCTGGATCCGGCCCGTCTCCGGCTGCCAGTCGAGGTGCGTGAAGCCGGCAATCCCGCACAAAGTCGTCTACCTCCCCGCCCGCGGCGCCGGCGCCGTGCACGCACACAGCCCCCGCCGCAAGCCGGTTCCGCCCCGCACAAACCGCCCTGCTTCAACGCGCCAAATATCGAGCAATTCCAATAGTATCATCCGCATATCCGGCCGTCACCGCCACGCGGCGCGCGCCGCCGGCGAGCGGCTGCTCAACGCGCTACTCGTTACGCTCGGCATCGTGCCGGAAGCCTTCCCCACCGGTAGGCCGGAACTTCCTCACGCCGGTGACATCGCCTGGCATCGCGCGCTGCCGCCGGCACCCGCGGGCTCGTTTGAACTGTCACTTACAGCCGCTCTCACCCTCCCACTTGCTCGACAACCTCACTGATTTGCACCACGCTCACAACCCCGGTGCAATTCCGCTCGTCGGCGACGAACTCGGACGCCGTGGCCTCCAACGCGCTCGCCAATTCTTCCATGGTGCGAAAGAACAGGTGGCCAACCGCGTGATAGGGCGGCGGCGTCCCGGGAGGAAGACGTCCGACCCCCGGGTCGATCTCAGTCCGAACCGGCCGCCGCGCGGAGAGGAGCCGGCGCGCGAGATCGAGATGCGGGCCATGATAGTAACTCCAGTTGAAGCGGGACCCGGGTGTCGTCGGGTACATAACGCTGAGTCGTACCATCGGCACAAATTATCACCGGAGCGTAGGGTCTTCGTACGTTGGAAAGAGCCGTCAACAGCTTTCCGCAAGGCGTGGCCCCCCGAATTGGACACGCGTCGAACCCGGAGTTCAAATCCGCGACGGCTCGGGCGCAACTCCTCGCTCCAGTGCCGGGAGCATCCCCTTCAGACGGCGATCGAAAGTGACACGCTCGCTCACCTCGTTTCGCCTGGTAATTACGCGCCAGTGTCGTCGTAACCTGACGGCAGGAATGTCAGGCCCTGTTTCCCTGCGCCAGCGCTTGCCTGGAACGCTTGCCGTTCCCGTGCGGTTTCGCGCAGGCCCCCGCCTGTCAGAACACGAACCGATAGCCAGGATCGAGTGTGTGCTCCACTGGCTCGGCCATCAGCATGAACTCGCGGATCAGATACGGATTGGTTCTCTTATTGAATAGAGCGTTGCGGATCACCTCGAAGCCATGCTCGATCCCGGACGATTCATCCAGATCAATATCGGCTGCCAGCTCCTCAGTCCCCCATCGGCGCTGGAAGGTCACGTTGAGGTTGGCATGCGGATCGCGAGTCTTGAAACCCTCTCCGGTCATTTCGAATCCCTTGAGGGCGTTGTGCAATGCGGCCGGCGCGCTCTTATACGACGGACTGCTTCGCAGCCGACCCGGCATTGAGGAATCGACCATCGCGAAAAACCGGTCCTGGCGGCACACCAGCAGTGGCCCGATCAGAGGGAAACAGTTGTCGGCAGTGACGTGCGAAGCCTTCTTCGCGATGTTGAGTAGGCAGGCCTTGCGAAGCGGCCCCAATTTTCCGTAAAGCTCCCCAGCGGAACTCCCCACCAGGTCCCGATCCTCCGGTTTGTCGGCCACCATCTGCGCGCTGCTCAGGATGGCGCGCAAATGAACCGGCAACCCGTCGAATTGTGGCGCGCGAATGTTCCTCACGTGCCCCGGCTTCACCCAGAATTCAACGTCATCGGCGGCAGTATTGACGATGCGTTCCCGGATCAACTGAAAGAACGAATAGGGACGGAAATGCTGCGCCGTAAGGATAAAGCGGTACATCGTACCCACCCCTCCCCGGCAAGTGATGCCCCGGATCGTCAACTCCGTCGAAGAACCCAGATCAACCGAAACCTTCATCCTTTCGCCGCCGGCACCGAGGTCTCCCGAGAACGGCACAATATCGATATCGACCCGAGTGCCCACTGGCGCCCCCACCAGGTCGGTGATCCGGATCGTCAAATCTCCCTGAGCCATGGGTTCTGCGCTCGTCTCTATTAAGATACCCACGTCTCCCATTCCACGGAAAATGTCCCGGTCCGACACTGCCGGCTGCCGATGTCGAAGAAGGGTGCCAGGGCTGAGCGCAAGCCGCTCAACCTGTCCGAAGCCGGGGCCGAAGCGCTTGCGCGGCAAACCTGCGGCCTCTGGCTTTCCGTGGACGTGATTCAGCCGCGGCAGGAACCACCGTCCCGGCGCAACGCCACCCGGCGCGCGCACGTGCAATGGCCGGAGAAGGAACTCGCAGATTCTATTTCACCGAGTACTGGCGCGCGTCCATGCAGGCCGCGAACGCTTTCTTAAACGTATCCATCCGCTGTTGCTGCTGGGCCTGAGTCTGCTGCTGCGCCTGTTGCTCGGCCTGCTTGTTGGCCTTCTTCTGCTGGCGGCGGCCGCGCACAGCGCCGGCCGTGGCTCCGGCGGCCGCGCCCGTGCCTGCATCGTCCGCAATCGCTCCAATCGCCGCGCCGCCTGCCGCGCCCCGTGCCGCGCCCTTGGCGCCGCCCCCCTTCGCTTTCTTGGCTTCTTGCGGCGGCGGCGGCGCGGCCGGATCGATGCCCGATTGCTGTTTGGCCGAGTTATAACACTCGTTTTCGTCCTTGGCCTGCTGCGCCTGATTCTGATTGTTCTTCGGATAGACAAACATACCCAACTGCGAAGCGATGGCCGACCGCTCCGAACCGCCGGATTTCTCCTGTGCCCCTTTGTCCTGAGCCGTCTGAGCATGTGCCTGCGGCGTCAACCCAGCAGCCGCGGAAAGGACAACGGCGAACCCGATCAGCATCGCCGAATACTTCATCCCGTCTCTTCTCATGAAACACTCCTTTGACTGCCGGAAGCGCATCGGCACCACCTGCCGGATGCCGCCCGACAACTACACGGGTGATGCCCGCACGTCCGGTGCAGATCTCTTGTTTTTAAGGGCTGGTTCAGGAGGCAATTTGCCCGGTCGAAAAACGCCTCGACCAAAACGAGCGCTCCCCGCGGAATCCTCCGTGCCCTCGTCGGACCCGGCCCACGGCCAATCGAAATCCGGCTCCCCCTATTGGACACGCCTCGACTGTCGCGGCGAAACCAGTTGACCACTCGAACCACGCCAATTGCTTTTGGACTGATGCCATCCGCACAAATCTTGTGGCGGGAAGGAGGGTCATTCCACCTTGATCAAAACCAGAGCGTTAGGTGTCAGTGTCAGTTTGAGCTTGCCTTCCTCAAGCGCCAAAGGTTGGGGTTGAGCCAGAGCTGTTGCCCGGTTCAGCCGCTCCACCTGTTCGGGCGTCGGATCGACCGGCTTACCCATCGCCTCATAGTCCTTCAACACATTGCTGTGAGAGCCGTCGACGCGCTGCATCGTGGCCCGCATTCCCGGCCGAAGCCCGTGAAGCTCCAGCTCCAGAATTCGCGTACTTCCGTGCTCACCCGGATCAACCAGGTTCCATACCGCAATCGCCAGGCCGCCGCCCGGCAGCTTTGTAACGATTGCGTTCCCGGAGGGATTCGGAATGCGTTCGTGGCCGAGTTCGTGCAGCAGTGCGTATGCATAGTAGCTCGGTTTGTTGATGCCTCCCTTTGCCCGTAAGCCAAACCGGCCTTCAAAAGGGGCCGCAACGGGGCCGCCTTCTTCAAAGACATCGGAGAACGTCCAGAAAGAGAGCATATCGACTCTGCCATCGCATTCCCGGATTGTATTTGCCAGAGCCGGACCCACAAAGATGGTGTCGCGCGACTGCAACATTCCCTGCACACTCCACTCGGTCCAAAAAAGCGGCAGCGCCGGCATGGCCGACATCTCCATTTCCCCTCGAACTTTGGCTACCGCTCGCCAGACTCGGTCGTCCATGGAAATGCTTTCCTGCGTGCCAAACAGGTTCTCCACCGTGTCGTCGGCGTAGCCGTGCGTGGATACGAAGTCTACCGGAACATGTTGCGACGCGGCGAATTTCAGAAACGGCGTTACCCATGCGGCAGCCGCCGTCGCCGGGCCACCTACGCGCAGTCGTGGGCTGACGCGCTTCAGGTCGCGCGCCGTGTGCTCGTACAACTCGAAGTAGGACTGTTGTCGTGGAATGCCGTTCCAGAAGTCGATATTCGGCTCGTTCCATATCTCGAAGTACCAGCTCGATACTTCGTCGATTCCGTAGCGATCCACCAGATGCTGCGCGAAATGGGTCATCAGGGCGTCCCAGTCCTCCCAGCTTTTGGGCGGCGAGACGTTCGGCTTATACCAGAACGGATGCAACGCGTCCGGGTTGAAGGCGAGCTTCCTCGGCATAAAGCCGATCTCCACGAAGGGGCGCACGCCATTCTTCAGCAGCCCGTCATATATCTGGTCTACATAGGCAAAGTTATAAACCGGGTTTCCGTGTTCGTCTTCGTTATACACTCCCACCTCATCATGCAAAATTGCGTGAAACCGCACGTAGCGGAGATCCGTGATCTGTTTTACGGCGCGAAGATCGTCGCGGTAACTTTCGCGCAGTGCAAGGATCGCGCGGCCGGAGCCGAACATCTCTTCCCAAAAATGCGGAAACGGAGTGGTTTGTCCGCCGGCGTCAATGGTGACAACCTCTTGCGCATCTGCGTGGCTATGCAGGCTTCCTAACGTAAGGATGAGGCAGAACGGCACCAGTAACTCTGCCACACTCGTTCTTCTCCGCACAGTGCCTCCTCGGCGGACTGGAAATAGAACTATCTGAAGAAGACTGTACCAATTGAGGTCATCGAGCGAATTCCGATTACTGCGAGACCCATCGGCGGAATCACGCCTTTTGCCAATGCGTCCGGAGGTAATGTTTTTGCGGTACCCCTGTCCGGACCGCAACCGTTGAGACGAGCCGGTCCGTTCAATCGCCGTCGAAGTCGAGTACGCATACGGGCGGTACCGGATCGGCCGGGAGGCTGCGCTCATCACTGCGGTTCGCGATGAGCGCTCCGGGAGTAAACGCCGATGGCTGCTCAAGCGGGCGGTCGAACAAAGGAAGAGAGGCTGGGGCCATGGATCTTCCGGTATCGCAGAGAGGCCTTCCGCTATTCAAATGTTCGATTGATTAATGGGCACGGCTTCCATATAATCAAGCAAGCAGTTGAATACTCATGGCCGAAGCAAACCTAAAGAAGGCCATCTACAAACAACTCTCCCGGATAGGGAAGGCGGTGGCCAGTTCGCCGCGGCTGGAACTGCTGGATCTCCTGTGCCAGAGCCCGCGAACTGTCGAGGCTCTCGCCCGGGAAGCCGGTTTGAGCGTAGCCAATACTTCCCAGCATCTTCAGGTCTTGCATGCGGCGCGCCTGGTTGATGCCCGCAAGGAAGGCCTTTTCGTCACATACCGCCTCGCCGACCAGCAGGTCTGCGAGTTTTACCGGACGTTGCGGACTCTCGCCGAAAGCCGTCTCGCTGAGATCGAGGCGATCGTCCGGCAGTTCAACCAAGGCCGCGAGTCCATGGAAGCGGTCGAGAAACAGGCTCTCCTGGAGCGCGTGCGCCGCGCGGATGTGATTGTGCTCGATGTGCGGCCCACGGAAGAGTATCGCGCCGGCCATATACCCGGCGCCGTTTCGATTCCACTCAGGGAACTGGAAGCCCACCTTTCCAAGCTTTCGCGCCGCCGGAAAATCGTGGCTTACTGTCGCGGTCCCTACTGCGTACTTGCCGTCGAGGCCGTGAAATTGCTACGCGCGAAGGGTTTTCGAGCCGTCCGCATGGAACAGGGCGTGCCCGAGTGGCGCGCGGAAGGATTGCCGGTCGCGGTGGGCGAGGAGGCGAAATGAAATGTCTTGACGCAGGAACGCAGGGTCTATGAGCGCCGGTCGCAAAAGGGTCGTGGTCGTGGGTGGTTCGTTCGGAGGCGTCAACGCAGCCTACGAACTTCGCCGGAGGCTTCCACGAGACGCCGAGATCACGGTGATCTCGCGGGATGCGGAGTTCACGTTCATCCCCTCGCTGCCCTGGGTGACCATGGGCTGGCGCGATCCATCCCGTCTGCAGGTTCGTCTGGATGCGCCGCTCCAGCGCCGCGGAATCCGTTTTGTTCATGGAGAGGTGCAGGAACTCGACCCTCAGGCCTGTGAAGTGCGCACATCAAGTCAGACATATCCATACGACGCTCTCGTCATCGCTTCGGGCGCGGAACTCGACTATGCGGCCGTGCCAGGCCTCGGTCCTCAGGTGGGGCATACCTTCTCCACCTTTACCTGCGCGGAAGCAGCCGCTTCGAGGGACGCCCTGGCGCGGGTGCTTGCCGCCGATAAGGGCCGCATCGTCATCGGTGCTGCCGCCGGAGCAAGTTGCGTCGGCCCAGCGTACGAGATCGCGATGATGATCGATACCGTTCTGAAGAGGGCCAGAAAACGTCATCGTTTCTCGATCACGTTCGTCACGCCAGAGCCGTTTCTAGGGCATTTCGGCGTCGGAGGCATTGGCACTTCGCCGCGGATGGTTCAGGACGAGTTTGCGGAGCGTCACATTGATTCTGTTGTGAATGCACGGATCGCCAATGCTGGCCCTGATCGCCTGATTTTGGCGGATGCGTCCGAACATCCGTTCGATTTTTCGTTGGTGATCCCGGCATTCCTCGGAAGCCCGTTTGTTCGCGGGGTGGACGGGCTGGCTAACCCGAAAGGTTTCATCTCGGTCACTCCGCAACTGGCGAGCGCAAAATTCGCGAACATCTACGCGGCAGGTGTTGCGGTGGCGATCGCTCCACCGGGTCCCACGCCGGTCCCCGTGGCGGTGCCGAAGACCGGACACATGACGGAACTGATGGCTCAGGCCGCGGCCCGCAATCTCGCAGCCGAGTTCACGGGCGGCGTGAAGGTTGATGGGATGACACTGCATTCCACTTGCATCGCCGACGCTGGCGATACGGCGTTTTACATGTCAGCCGATCCATTCCTGCCCCCGCGCAATAAGGTGATTGTGAAACGGGGTAAGTGGGCCAGGTATTTGAAGCTGACCTTTGAACGATACTACCTGGCGCGAATTCGGCACGATCTGCCGTCGATGGACTTTGGCTGGTAAACGGGTTCTGACACACACGGAGCAGTATGCGCATCTACCTTGATTTCAATGCGAGCACGCCGGTAGCGCCCGAGGTTGCCGCTGCCATGCAGACAGTGCTGGATGCGCCGTTCGGCAATCCGTCGAGCGATCACTGGGCGGGGAAGCCCGCGCGGGGAGCCGTTGAGAAGGCGAGGGCGCAGGTTGCCGGCCTCCTGGGGTGCGAAGCCGGCGAGGTTGTCTTCACAAGCGGTGGAAGCGAAGCGAACAATCACGCTCTAAAAGGAATCTTCTTCGCCAGGCCAAATGCGCATCCCCACATCATCACGACGCAGGTCGAGCACCCCGCTGTCATCAATCCCTGCCGGTTTCTGGAACGGCTCGGGGCCAAGGTCACCTACCTGCCTCCGGATGCCTTCGGCCGAGTCGACCCCGACGATGTACGTCGCGCGGTAACGCCAGACACAGTGTTGATTTCCGTGATGCACGCCAATAACGAGGTTGGCACCATTCAGCCCATCGCGGATATCGGTCGTATCGCTCGCGAGCACGGAATCGTTTTCCATACCGACGCCGCGCAGTCCGTGGGAAAGATCCCGACGAAGGTTCGAGAGTTCGGAATTGATCTCCTGTCCGTGGCGGGCCACAAGGCCTACGGCCCGAAGGGAGTCGGCGCGCTTTATGTCCGTGCGGGTGTTCAACTCGAGCCGCTGATCCATGGCGCGGGGCATGAATCGGGCCGGCGCGCGGGCACGGAGAACGTTCTGCTCGACGTTGGCCTTGGCGCGGCTTGCGAACTGGCCGAGTCGTGGATCGGCAGTCAGTCAATCCAGAACCTGCGAGATCTGTTCTGGCGCCGTTTGACCGAGGAGTTCGACCGCAGCGTGGTCCTCAATGGGCACCCAACGTACCGTTTGCCGAACACTCTGAACGTCAGTTTTCCGGGCAAGAGCGGGACGGATATCTTGCACGGGTTGGATGGTGTGGCTGCCTCGACGGGTTCGGCCTGCCACTCCGGTTCGATCGAACTATCACCCGTTCTGACCGCGATGCGAGTCCCTCCGGAGATCGGCATGGGCGCGATCCGGTTCAGCCTGGGCCGCACGACGACAGAAGAGGAAATTGAAGCGGTTGTGAAGAGCCTAAAAGCGTTGCTTGCGTGATGGCCTCACGCACACGAAAGGAATAGCGATGAACTATCTACTGGTTCTTAATGATCCCCCGTACGGCACCGAACGCAGCTACAACGGCCTTCGGTTGGCGAATTCGCTCGCCAAGGACGAGAAGAACACCGTAGGCGTGTTCCTGATGGGTGATGCCGCGTCCTGCGGCGTTGCCGGCCAAACGACCCCGAACGGATATTACAACATCGAGCGCATGCTAAAGATCCTGGCCTCTAAGGGCGGAAAGATCGGCGTCTGCGGAACGTGCATGGACGCTCGCGGCATGAAACCCGAAACCCTCGTTGATGGCGCGCATCGAAGCTCGATGGACGAACTGACCTGCTGGACGCAGGAGGCTGATAAGGTCATTGTCTTCTGAACCCGCCCACGGCCGCCCACCTTCCCTGCTATGTCCGGAAGACTACGCCAGTTGGCGCAAGTCATGGCTGGGCAGTCTGACGGAACAGATTGAGCGGGATGCAGTACTCAGTCTCGCCGGGCCGCTCCGCTCCAAACGTGTTCTGGAGGTTGGATGCGGCGATGGCACCTACGCGATCGCGGCGTCGATTAAAGGCGCCGAAGTCGCGGCGGTAGACATCTCGGCGTCGATGCTCACCTCCGCCCGGCGTCGGGCAGAGGAGGGCGGCGCTGTCGTTGAATGGTGTCAAGCGTCTGCAGAGCGGCTTCCATTCAAGGCGAACGTGTTCGACATTGTCATTGCTGTAACGAGCCTCTGCTTCATCGAAGACCCTCGGTGTGCGGTGAAAGAAGCCGCCCGTGTACTGCGGCCGGGTGGCGTGTTCATCGTGGGCGAACTCGGGTGGTTAAATTGGTGGGCGCTCTCAAGGACAGTCCGGGGGTGGCTCGGTTCGGCTAAGTGGCGCCACGCCCGCTTCTGGTCGCTGCGGCAACTGCGGCGTCTGGTCATTGAGGCGGGTTTGGTTTTCCACACGGGCCGGGGCGCGGTCTACTATCCCCCCATGGCGAGCATCGCCAAGCTCATCAGCAGGCACGACCGGAGAATGTCGATGCTGGGCCAGATCGGGGCAGCTTTCCTGACCGTCCGGGCGGACAAACCGGGATGAAGTCTGCCTTGCGTTTCGGGCCAGCGGCCTTCAACATGGCGCGGGCCGAAGCTGTCCACGAGAGGCTCCAACCAGCGTCGGCCGGCGTTGGCGCCATACGAGTCCCACGTCTGGATGGCCGCCTTGAGGCGCGCGACTTCCGGATCAGCGAATTCGAAATCTCTGGCCTGAATGGAGAGCGCGAGATTCCACACCGCGCGCTCCTGGCCGGCGACCATTTCGCGTTTCAACTCGACGGGTTCTCATCGTCCGGGTCGAGCGCGATGCGATCCTGGACTGCCCAGATCGTGCGAATAGAGCCCACATCCGAAGGCTGCGCGCCGAGGAGCGCGTGCAGGTTCAGCCGCTCGGTGTGATCCAAAGTCAATTTCATCGGTTTGTCCTTTTAAGTATTACGGGTTGGAATACAGAAGGATGTAGCCCGCCGTGGCTCCGGCGAGAGTCTTCACCTTCAGCACGCCCGACCATCCGGACGGGTTGGATACGCCCATCAATTCGGCGAAGCGGTAGCCGTTACCGGCGTCGCCCGCGACGTTCAGTTCGCCACCGGCGCTGACCTCAAGCAGCCCGCGGTCCGCATCGTCATCTCGCCGGACTCACGTTCGTCGGAGAAGTTCATGCACGGCATCAAGGTGCTGATGGTCAAGAATTGCATCGACAGCGTGTCCGGGGAAACGAAGAAGGGGATTCTCGAAAAGGCCCGCCAGGGGATCTGGCAATTTGACGCGCCGCTTGGCTACCTCAACGTGATGGGCACCGGCGGGAAGAGGACCATCTCACCGGATACTGCCCTGGCGCCCGCAATCCGATTGGTGCTTGAGCGCTACGCCGAGGGCCGGCACTCCTTCAAGAAACTGGCGAGACTCGCCCGCCACGACGGACTGCATTACCCGCGGAGCACGAACCTAGCCGCGATTTCTCACACAGGGACTAGCAAAAAGCCGCTGCTTCTGGCATAACTGAGTTTCCACACAGCAGTTAGAGCCAGGGAGGCAGCGGCTTTCGCTATGACACAGTGTAACCAAGAAGCGTTCGAGTTTGGCGC
>DAIDHC010000006.1 GCA_027452065.1 Bryobacterales bacterium | reverse complement strand
TGTCGCGCTGCTCAAACAGAACGGGTGGGCGGAGAAGAAGATCTACCAGGCGCTGGGGGCGTGGTATGAAGCGCGGACGGGGAAGGCGGTGCCCGAAGGCGGCGGCAGGATCGAGGCGGCGCGGGATGCGTTTCTGTATCTGCTGGCGTTCCTGACGCTGGGAATCTGGACGACGCAGTTGGGGTCGCTGGTATTGGGGGCGATCGACCGCGCGTTTCCGAACGCGGTGCTGGACCGGACCTACGGCGGGGCGGCGGATGCGGGGATCGCCTACGCGGTGGCCGGAATCCTGGTGGCATTTCCGTTGTACCTGCTGGTGAGCCGTGCGATCGGGCGCGGCATCGAGCGGCATCCCGAGGGGCTGGAGAGCCCGGTGCGAAGGTGGCTGACCTACATCGCGCTGGTGATCGCGGCGGGAACGATGATCGGGGACCTGGTGATGTTTCTGGCGTTTCTGCTGCGCGGCGATCTGAACGCGCGATTTGTGCTGAAGGCGGCGGCGGTGCTGGCCATTGCGGGCGGCGTGTTCGTCTACTACCTGGATTCGATGCGCAGGCGGGCGGAGGCGCGCGGGCGGGACCGGGCGTTCGCCCTGACGGCCGCCGCCGCCGTGGCGCTGGGACTGGCCGCCGGGTTTGCGCGCATCGGGTCGCCGGAGACGCAAAGAGTCGAGGCCCAGGATGCGCGGCGGCTGTACGACCTTTCGACGATCGCGATCGCAATCGAGGGAGACTGGATGCGGAACGGCGGCCAAGGACGCGGTGTGCCGGCGTCGCTCGATGCGGTGGAGAAGATGGGCCTGGGAGAGGCGCGCATCCACGATCCGGTGACGCGGCAGACGTACGCGTACCAGCCGCTGGGAGGGCCGGTTTACCGGCTGTGCGCGACCTTTGCGCGATCGAGTCCGGAGAGCGTGCCGCCCGGGTGGAGGCACACGGCGGGGCTGGCCTGCTTCACGCTCGATGCGCGGCAAAGGACGGCGGGCGTGATGCCGCCGGGCTGAGGAGAGAACTACGAGGGGCGGGACTCGGGCTCAAGTAAGTCGGAGTAAGTGCGTTCGAAGAAGCGGTCGGTCATGCCGGCGATGTAGTCGCAGACAACGCGGTGGGCGGGTTGGGATTCGAGGGGCTCGCGGTAGGTTTCGGGAAGGCGTTCGGGGGAGTGGAGGAAGAACTGGAAGAGTGCGGCGATGCGCTCGCGGCTGACGGTGCGCTCGGCGACGAGGGCGGGCGAGCCGTAGACGGCGCGGTGAAGGAGTTGTTTGAGAGCGGCGTTGGCGGCTGCGGCTTCCGGCGTGAAGCGGACCAGGCGCGAGGGGAAGGCGCGGACATCGTCACAGGAGCGGACGTGAGAAGAGGCGGCGGCATCGAGCGTGCCTTCGAGAAGGCCGGAGACGAGAAGGTCGACCAGGCGGCGGAGGACCTCCTGGAAGCGCTGGCGGAGGGTGGCGCCGGGGAACTGGGTCTCGGCCTGTTCCCAGAAATCGGCGAAGGCCGGGGCGGCGGCGCAGGCGTCGTCGAGGGAGAGCAGGCCGGCGGAGAAGCCGTCGTCGAGGTCGGCGGTATTGTAGGCGATCTCGTCGGCGAGATCGATGAGCTGAGCTTCGAGTGGCGGGCGGAGGCCGGGGAGGTACTCGTCAAGCTCGGGCTCCTCGCCGGGGGCGAAATCGCGGGAGTGTTTGACGATGCCTTCGCGGACTTCGAAAGTGAGGTTGAGGCCAGGGAAGCGGGCGTAGCGCTGCTCGAAGGTTTCGACGATGCGGAGGGCGTGGCGGTTGTGATCGAAGCGGTCGCCGAAGGAGCGCATCTGGCGGTCGAGCTCCTCTTCGCCGGCGTGGGCGAAGGGAGGGTGGCCGATGTCGTGGCCGAGGGCGAGGGCTTCGGTGAGGCTTTCGTCGAGGGCGAGGACGGAGGCGACGGTGCGGGCGATCTGGCTGACCTCGATGGTGTGGGTGAGGCGGTTGCGGAAATGGTCGGAGAGGGAGGCGGGGAAGACCTGGGTTTTGTTTTCGAGGCGGCGGAAGGCGCGGGCGTGGATGATGCGGTCGCGGTCGCGCTGGAAGGGGGAGCGGTAGAGGTGGTCGGGCTCGGGGTAGCGGCGGCCGCGGAGCTGGGCGGCGGGAAAGCGCAGCTCGGGGAGGCCGCGGAGCATCAGTTCAGCTTCAGTTGGGTGTAGGCGTCGATGGCGGCGCGGCTGACGGCGGCGCGGTCGCTGGCGCGGAGGGGGCCGAGGAGGGCGCGGGCCTCGTTGGGGCGCGTAGGGGCGAGAATTTCGGCGAGCTTGATGGAGGCCTGCTCTTTAGAGACGAGGGCGTTGGGTTTGTCCATGACGGAGCGGAGGAGCTTTTCGGCTTCAGGGAGCTTGCCTTCGCCCGCGTACAGGGTGGCGAGGGAGACCTTGCCGAGGGCAACGTAGGGGCCGCTGCCGTTGTCGACGATGTCTTTGAAGCGGCGCTCGGCCTGGGCCATGTCGCCTTTGTCGGAGGCCTGGGAGGCGAGGAAGAATTGAGCGACGGTGCCCTCGTCGGTGCCGGGGAAGCGGGTGGCGACGTCAGTAAATGCCTTGTTCACGGCGGCTACCTTGGCCTGCTGGGTGGGGAAGCTGATGGCGTAGGGATTGGAGGCATCGCCGACGCTGGCGTCATTGGTGCGCAGGGCGGTGGCGAGCAGGTCCTGGCGGATGGCTTGTTCGTGCTGGCGGTAGTAATAGAGACCGACGGCGACGGCGATGACAGCGAGGGCGATGCCGCCGTATTTCAGGCTCTGCTGGCGATGGGTGGTGAGGAACTCGAAGCCGTGCTGCATTTCGAAGGCGAAAGGATCGCGCTTGAGTTCTTTTCGGGTGAGTCTATCCACTGATTAACCTCTTGAAGTTTAAGCTTTTAGGGTACCACAGAGAGACCAGTGCCGAGGCTCTGGCGGCCGGCGTGCGGGCGAGGCCGCGGGGCGGGGCGGGATGAGAGTTTCGGGGGCCGCGGGGAACTGATTCACAGGCGGAAAAAATGGAAGGCGGATGTCCGAGTTGCGGGTCGGCAGATGTGCGGCAATCGCGGCGGCGGGGTTGGATCGAGAAGTGGATCCTGCGGCGGTGGATGCAGGCGTTCCGGTGCCGGAGGTGCCTGCATCGCTTTTACCGCCGCCGCGCCGGGGAGCTCAGACGGCGGTCGCCACGACACTCTGAAGGTCGACTTCCACTTCGTGTCTGGAGTGCCCGTTAGACTCGCGCTGGATGGAGAAGCGCACCAGCCCGGCCAGATCGTGGATGTCGAGCTTCCGCATCATGCTGGCGCGGTAAGTATCGACGGTTTTCGGGCTCAGATGGAGGCGGGCGGCGATTTCCTTGGCGCGGACGCCATCCACCAGCAGACTGAAGACCTGATATTCGCGCGCGCTGAGGGAGTCGAGCGGATCGGTCGGGGCTCCTTTCTTGTGGCGCACGAAGAGTTCGTCGGGAGCGACTTCGGGGGCGATATAAACGCCGCCATAGACGACATGCTCGATCCCGTCGACCAACTGGCGTGAGGAACCGGACTTCAGAATGAAGCCGGCGGCGCCGGAGCGAAGCGCTTCGACGACGGCACGGCGGTCGCGCCGGCCGGACATGACAAGGATTCGGGTTCGCACGTTCTGCTCGCGCAGACGGCTGACAATTTCCAGGGCGAAACAACCGGGCAGGTTGAGGTCCACGATGGCGACATCGGGCCTTTGGTCCTGAATAAGTTCGAGAGCCGATTTGCCATCCGCGCAATCACCGATGACGGAGAATCGCGGATCGGCGCGCAAGATGGCGGAAATGCCTTCGCGAAGAATACCCCATTCGTCGGCAATGACCACGGAAACGGGAAATACGGTTTGCATGAATAAGTGTCCTCCTGGATTTGCACAGCCTAAAGGACAGACCGGGGAGCCGGGCCGCGAAGCGACGATCCCTTCACCTAAGAGTAGACGCATGCGGGGGAATGTCTGGAAGGAAATGGTACCAGGCGAAGAAAAAGCATAAACGGGCACAGCGGGGCGGCGGCCAGGGGAGGACCGGACCGGGGAGGACGGAGAGACGCGCGCCCCGGGCACGGAAGCCCGAGGCGCGCGGGTATCGGGATCAGGCGAAGCTGCGCAGGGCGGCGGCTTCGTCGTCGAAGGCTTCGAAGACGGTGTAGAGCTTGGTGATCTGCAGCAGGTCCTTGACCCGCTTGTTGAGGCCGAGCAACTTCAGCGAGCCGCCGCCGTTGGTGACGGTGGTGAAGCTGGAGACCATTTCTCCGATGCCGGAGCTGTCGATGTAGGAGACGTCGCCGAGGTTGAGGAGCAATTTCTTGTTCCCCTTGGCGGCCAGTTCGCGGATGGTGTCGCGGAAATGGCTGGCGCCTTCTCCCAAAGTGATGCGTCCGGAAGCATCGATGACGGTGACGTCGCCGACTTGACGCGTCGTTAGTTTTACGCTCACAGGTAAATCCTCCTCAAGTGAAAATCGAATTCCCACGCCGGCGCGGGGTTCCGGCCCATCCCGGAACCGCCGGGCTCAACCAGCCGGCGCCAATCGCTTGACCATTTTGATTTCCGTGCCGGCGCCCTCGGTCTTGGCCACCGATACTTCATCCATGAAGGCCTGGATCAGCAGCAAGCCGCGTCCGGAGTGGCGGAGGATGTTTTCCTCCGACAGAGGATCCGGGACGGTATGCATTTCGAACCCCTCGCCCTCGTCAGCGACCGAGATGACGATATGGTCCGGGGCCTGCAGGACCTTCAATCTCACTTTTTTTCGCGCGCTATAGCGGTTTCCGTGGACGACGGCGTTGACCATGGCTTCGCGGACGGCCATGCCGATGCGGTGCAACTCGTCCTCGGGGAAGCCGACGGCTTCGGCGACGCCGAGGACGGACGCCTCGGCGGCATCGACACTTTCCAGGGCCGATTCGAGGGACTCATCGACTTGAACCGTTTCCCCGGTCTGGTTCTTTGCCATAGTTATGAACTCTAAGCCACCACGCGGCGAAGTTGAATCCATACAGTAGAATAAAGTGCCTCGGGGAGTCAAGCAACGAGGGAGTAAGGGGGGCAGCAGCTTCGGGCTCGACAGTCCTGAATCGGACCTCACCGTAGGCCGAAAGAACGAGGCTGCCGGGATCTACGTTGATACTCGGAGAAAATGCGAGCAGCGGCCGCCGGGCGCGCCGGGGAGAAGCGCAAGAGCGAAAACCGGCGTGCGGCATTTTCGCGGAGACCGCCCGCCCCGCCCGGCGGTGGGATCGGCGAGCCACGAACTCCGATATCCTTTCGCCTCCAGCCGGTCGAGCATGGAGCACAGGCTCCCGACGGTCACCCGGCGGCCGGCGCGCTTTTCGATTTCGCGCCGGATGGGCACGCCGTAAGCGCCCTCCGCGAGGCGCACGACGGCCAGGAGGACGACCGGTTCGAATTCGCCGAGACAAGGGTCGCTCATGGTTATTTCTGAGTTGTAGATCAAATGGCAGGGCGCGGGCAAGCGGGCGGCGCAGGCGTGCGTGTCGGACGCCGGGGAGAGGCGCGCGCCGTCTCCTCTATGGCGCCGCGCCCTGGAGCATAAAGACCACGCCGCCGCCCTTCGTTCCACCACCTTGAGTTGTGCCGAAGAGGTTGCCGGCCGGGCCGCGGATCACACCCGCCTGGGGGTAGCCCCCGTCGGCCCCGCCTGTGAAGTTGTGTAGCACTGTCACAATGCCGGCCGGATCCAGCTTGTACACCACGCCCTGGAACGCCGTGCCGCCAGAGTAGGTGGTTCCGTACAGGTTGCCTGCCGAGTCGCGGATTACACCTGCGAAAGGGACGCCCCCATCTGCCCCGCCCGTGAAGCTGTACAGCACCTTATAAGTCCCGGCGGCGTCCAGTTCGTACACCACGCCCGCACCCGGGCCTCCGTAGTAAGTCGTGCCGTAAAGGTTGCCTTCCGAGTCGCGGATCACACCCGCGTAGGGGTTGCTCCCATCGGCCCCGCCCGTGAAGCTGTACAGCACCGTGTACGTATTTCTGGCCGGATTGAGCTTGAACACCACGCCATGCCCCGTAGCGCCACCGGCCCAAGTCGTTCCGTACAGGTTGCCCGCCGAGTCGCCGATCAGACCTGCGTAAGGGTAAGCCCCATCGGGGCCGGTGAAGGTGTGCAGCACCTTAAAATCACCGGATGGATCCAACTTGTACACCACGCCGCCCGCTATTCCGCCAATGTAAGTCGTCCCGTAGAGGTTGCCTGCCGAGTCGCGGATCACTCCTGCGTAGGGCAAGCCCCCGTCGGCCCCGCCCGTGAAGCTGTGCAGCACCGTCTCAACGCCCGCCGTGTCCAGTTTGTACACTACTCCCTCGTCCATTGTGCCGCCGTGGAGGGTCGTTCCGTAGAGATTGCCGGCCGGATCGTGGATCACCCCTGCGACGGGGTCGCCCCCATCGGCCCCTCCCGTGAAGCTGTATAGCACCGTCTCCTGCGCTGTCGCATCCAGCTTATACACTATGCCTGAGCCCGCCGCACCACCGTATTCAGCGGTTCCGTACAGGTTCCCCGCCGAGTCGCCGGTGACACGTGCGCTCAGCCCGCCACCATCGGTCGCGGCGGGAAAGCTGTACAGCACCGAGTAGTGACCGGCCGCATCCAGTTTGTACACATCGCCTAAGCCCGCTGTGCCGCCATATTCAGTTGTCCCGTAGAGGTTGCCCTCAGGGTCGAGGGTCACACCTGTGTAGGTGTTGCCCCCATCGGCCCCGCCTGTGAAGCTGTGCAGTACCGTCTCATTGCCGTTCGTGTCCAGCATGTAGACTACACCCAGGCCGGCGGTGCCACAGTTGGTAGTCGTGCCATAGAGGTTGCCGTACGAGTCGCGGACCACACCGGCCTCGGGGTAGCACCCATCGTCCCGGCCTGTGAAGCTGTACAGCACCCCGTTGCCGGCCAGGACCCCATTGCCGGTCGCAGCCCGCATCTCGAACACCACGCCATAGCTGAAGGCGCCGCCCGCCAAAGTGGTCCCATACAGGTTCCCCGCCGGGTCGAGAATCATACCTGCAGTGGGTAGACACCCGTCGTACGCGCAGGCGAAGCTGTGTAGTACCGTCTCATTGCCGGCCGGATCCACTTTGTACACGGTACCGAGGCCCCGTTCGCCACCCAATTCAGTGGTCCCATATATGTTGCCGGCCGAGTCCATGACGAGCCCTGCCCGGATTCCGCGTGAGCCAAGGTCCCCATCGTCCCCGCCCGTAAAGCTGTGGAGCACGGTGTATTTGCCGGCCGGATCCAGCTTGTAGACTACGCCCAGATCCGCTGTCCCGCCTCGGGCGGTTCGGTACAGGTTGCCCGCGGGATCCCGGATCACGCCTGAGTAAGGGTTGTAGCCGTCAACCCCGCCCGTGAACCTGTGCAGCACCGTCTCATTGCCGGCCCTGTCCAGCTTGTAGACTACACCCAAGCTCTCGCCGAGGCCACCGAAGGTAGTCGTGCCATAGAGGTTGCCGTACGAGTCGCGGATCACACCGGCGTTCGGATCAGACCCATCGGGCCGGCCCATGAAGCGATACCGCACCGTCTCTTGGCCGGTGGTATCGAGCTTGAACACCACGCCGTAGCCCAATGGGCCGCCACCTACGGCGGTCCCGAATAGATTGCCTGCCGGCCCTCTGATCAACCCTGCGCCGGGATACGCCCCATTGGGAGGGGAAGGTGAGAAGTTGTGCAGCACGACTTCGGTCGGCTCTTGCGCTTGCGCCATCCCCAGGGCGGCTAACGCTACTAAGAACAGTCCAGTTCCGGCCGTTCCCCGCAGCCGGATTCCCCAAAAGTTGACAGCCATTTCGGCTTCCTCCCCTCTGTCTCTCAGAAGGCTCGCCGGGCGCCGATTGCCGAACGAAGCTGCGAACTCCTACCGTGGCGTAGTCTCGGGCTGAGTGACCGGTAAGAACACGGAGGGCCGGCATGAGAGGCAGTCTCTTACGCCGGAGGACCCACAGCAGCTTTGGACTCGACAGTCCTGAATCTGACCTCACCGTACGCCGAAACAACGAGGCTGTCAAGATCTATTTTGATAGATCTACTTTAGATAGCGCAGCAGTTTCAAGCGAGCGGGCGCGGGCGAGATCAGCGCATCGCTTTTTTGAGTTTTTTGACGAGGCGGGAGGCGACTTTTTCGGCGCCGGGCTCACCGATGAGGGTGCCGCGGTCGCCGGCGCGCTCGGTCCACAGGACGACTTTGCCCTCGTGGTCGAGCAGATCGACGGTGCCGACGCTGACGTTGTTCAGGCCGAGAGGACGGCCGGCGCGGAGAGCGGTGCCGGACTGCTTCTCGGTGCGGCCGGTGAGGATGGCGTCGGCGAGGCGGCGGTCGAGCACGACATTCACCTGGCCGTGGAACTGGCGGGTGAACTCGAGCTTCAGGTACTGCTGGAACGTGGGATCGAGGTTCTCCAGGTAGATCCGGCGCACCGAGTGCAGGGAGGCGGAATCGGCGCGGAGCGGCAAAACGGGGAGCGAACACAAAAACAGGAACAGGAAGATTTGTTTCATACTCCAGTATTGAGTCTAGCACCGTGAGCGGGATATGATAAGTCTCTCGCTCAGGTCAAAGCCCCGATGACTTTCGAACCGCCAACCTCGTTCGAGTTGGAGCGGAGGGAGTTGGAGGCTGTCCTCTCCTCCGAACTGCTGGCGCGCGCGCCGGCCCTCAGCCGAATGTTGCGATTCGTGTGCGAGAAGTACTTCGCGGGCGAATCGGAGGAGATCAAGGAATACACGGTGGCGGTGGAGGCGCTGCGGCGGCCGAAGGACTTCAACCCGAAGCGGGATCCGATTGTGAGGGTGGAGGCGCACCGTCTGCGGAAGCGGCTGGCGGAGTATTACGCAGGCGAAGGGACGGGGCACGCGGTGCGGCTGGTGCTGGAGCCGGGGCAGTACGTGCCGCGGTTCGAGCGGCGCGAGGGAGCGCCGGCGGCTGAGGCGGCCGGGACGGTGGAGACAGCGGGGCGAGCGAAGGGCGGCGTGTGGGCGGGGCCGCTGCCGTGGGCGCTGGCGGGGGCGTGCGGGTTGGCGGCGCTGATCGGGGTGTGGCCAGGGGCCAGCGGATGGGGCGCGCGGGAGAGGGCGGCGGCGAAGCCAGCGGCGGTGTCGAGCGAGAACGAGATCCGGATCCTGGCGGGTGTGCCGGCGGGCTCGGCGGTGGATCCGGAGGGCAGCTTCTGGAACCACGACGAATATTTCCAGGGGGGCGAGGCGGTGAGCCGGCCGCCGGGCGAGTTCGGATTCTCGCAGCCGTCGCGGTTCTGGGCGCAGCGCGTGGGGAGCTTCGGCTACGACGTGCCGCTGCGCGACGGCTCCTATCAACTCCGGCTGTTCTTCGGGCGGCCGGTGTTCGCGGCGGCGACGGCGGGCAGGGCAGCGGGCGATTTTGAGGTGAAGGCGAACGGGAAGGCTCTGATGGAGGGCCTGCAGATGCCGGTGTTGCCGTGCAAGCCGGCGGCGCCGGCCGAGCGCGTGTTCAGCGGGGTGAGGGCGGCGGCGGACGGCAAGCTGCACCTGCGCTTCGAAGCCGGGAGCGGGCCGGCGTGGGTGGATGCGATCGAACTCACACCGGAGCCGGACGGGAAGCCGCTGCCGATCCTGATGGAGGCGCGGAGCGAACCCTACGTCGACTCGAACGGGCGGCGGTGGGCGGCGGACAAATATTTCTGCGGCGGCCTGCTGGTGCCGCGGTGGGATTCGGTTTCGGGCGCGGGCGTGGACACGAACCTGTTTTCGGGCGAGCGCTGGGGGACGTTTTCCTACGCCATTCCGGCGGCGGCCGGGCGATACCGCATGGTGCTGCGATTTGCCGAGTCGTGGTTTGGGCCGAGCCGGCCGGGAGGGGGCGGCGCGGGGAGCCGCGTATTCGACGTGTTTTTGAACGGGCGGCCGCTGGTGCGGAACCTGGACGTGTATGCGCGCAGCGGGGGGAGCCTGCGGGCGCTCAAACTGGCCTTCGAGGACGTGTCGCCGGACGCCGCCGGCGAGTTCTTCCTGCAGTTTCTGCCGCAGAAGAACAACGCGCTGCTCAACGCGATCGAGATCGAGCGGACGAACTAGAGCGGCGGGCGCGCCAGACAGCAGGGATGGACAAGGCGGGGCGCGGGCGTCCACAATGTGTCAGGAGGCGGTCATCGTAAAAGTCTGCGTTCTGGCAAGCAGCAGTTCGGGTAACGCGACGTTTCTGGCGGCGGGCCGGACGAGGATTCTGGTGGACGCCGGGCTGAGCCGGCGCGAGATTCTGAACCGGCTGGTTTCGATCGGCGAAGAGGCGACAAGCCTGGACGCGATTCTGATCAGCCACGAGCACTCCGATCACGTCAGCGGGCTCGTTGCGCTGGCGCGGCTGCTGCGGATCCCGATTTACATGACCGGGCTGACGGCGCCGGGGATCGCCTGGAACGACTTCGCGCCGAAGCTCGAGTGTTTTCAGGCCGGCTCGTCGTTTTCGATCGGGGACATCGGGGTGTCGAGCTTCACGGTGCCGCACGACGCGGCCGATCCGGTTGGGTTCTGCTTCCAGGCCGAAGGGGTGAGGATCGGGCTGGTGACGGATCTGGGCTACCTGCCGGAGTCGATCAAGGTTCACCTGCGTGGGACGGACATGCTGATCCTGGAGTCGAACCACGACGTGGAGATGCTGAAGGTGGGGCCGTATCCGTGGTCGGTAAAGCAGAGGGTGATGGGGCGGAACGGGCATCTGTCCAACGACGTGGCCTGCGAGTTCATCCGGAACGACATGGCGGGCTCGACGCGGACGCTTGTGCTGGGGCATCTGAGCGCGCACAACAATCACCCGGCGCTGGTGGCGCAGGCGGCGGGGCAGGCGCTGGCCGAACGCGGGGTGGAGGCGCGGCTGGTGGTGGCCGAGCCGGGGAAACAGTCCGAGCTGTTCCAATACTGAGCAGCGCGGGTGGCAGCGGCGCGCCGACATTGCGTGGCCTGACGCAGAAGTTAGGCGGAATCGCGCACCGGGACGGTCTTTCGCCCAGCGCCCGGCGGGAAAACGCCGTCAGCGACGGGCCACGCGTGTGGCGGGACGGGAGTTAGGGCGTTGGGGACGCGGTTTCGCGCTGGCGACGGAATTGCTGACCTCCAGTACAGTTGGGCGACCAACGGAGAGGAGAGTCAACCAAATATGCTCATAGCCTGGGCAGTTCTGATTACGATGGTCTGCGCCTTGATCGTCCTGGCGACAATTAGGAAGGTCATTGCCCGCAACGAAGACGACATGCTTCACGTTCGTGACGCCGAAACGGGAGTGATTACCAAACAAAGCCGCCTGGCCCGGACACTGCAGTCGATCGACACCTGGGGCAAGGCCCTGACGGTGGGCGGTATCGTGTACGGGCTGTTGCTGCTGGGGTACTACCTGTACATGGGATGGCAGCAAAGCCAGGCGATCGTGAAGTAATCGCCGGCGCGACGGGATGCCGGCGCCGGGACGATAGCGGCGGCCGGCCGGAGGTTCTTGTGCGAATGACCATTTTTCCCCCACGTTCCATTCTGTTTCCGGTGGATTTCTCCGAGCGGTGCCGGGGCGCCGGGAGGCAGGTGGAGACATTTACGGGGCACTTTCAGGCGCGGCTGACGATGCTGCACGTGGCTCCGGCGTTTGCGACGAGTTTGCCGCTGGAGACGCGGGACGGCGCCTCGGCGCGCCTGGAAGCGTTCCTGGCCGAGGAACTGAAACACTTTGACGTGGATAGGCAGGTATTGGAGGGCGACGCGGCGCAGACGATCATCGACTACGCCAACTCGGGGCCGTTCGACCTGGTGATGATGGCGACGCACGGCTACGGGCCGTTCCGGAGGTTTGTGCTGGGCTCGACGGCGGGCCGGGTGCTGAGGGGCGTGGAGTGTCCGGTGTGGACGAGCGCGCACGGCGAGGAGACACCGCCGCTGGAGGCGATTGCCTATCGCTCAGTGGCTTGTCTGGCGCCGCGGGACGGATCGGGCAGCGCGGCGATCAGTTGGGCGTCGCAGTTCGCCCGCGAGACGGGGGCGAGGCTGACGCTGATCCACGCTCTGGCGGCGGGCGGAGATGAGGAAAGCGCGGAGACGGCCGAGATGCGAGCCGAGGTGGCGCGGCGGGAAGTCGCGGGCATGCAGGAGCTGATGAACGTGCGGGCGGGGATACTGGTGGCGGCCGGGGCGGACACGGGGGCGATCCACGACGCGGTGCTGTCGGTGGGAGCGGACCTGCTGGTGGTCTGCCGCGCGGCGGAGGGCGAAGGGCGGCAGCCGTCAATCGAGGAACTGGTGCGGACGGCGCCCTGCCCGGTGCTCAGCGTTTAAGGAGGCGCGAGCGGCGCCTCCGCTATTTCGGTTCGCCCACCGTCAGCACCGGGCACGGGGCATGACGGAGAAGGCGGAGCGTCGTCGAGCCGAGCACAGTCTCCTCGCCGAACAGGCGGCGCTTGGCGCCGACGACCAACAACGAAGCCCGAATCTCGGAGGCCAGCGCGACTACCTGCGCGGCGGGGTCGCCCTGGCGGGTGATCTCGCGGACCTCGCAAGGGGGATGGTCCTGGGTTTCGAGCCAGGCGCAGAGGTCGGGGATGGCGCCGGGCGCGTTGCCGCCGGAGGAGACGTGGACGGCGGCGACGGGCAGGCCGAGGCATTGGGCGAGGCGGACGGCGTGGAGCATCGCCTGGTGGGAGGCCGGAGAGTCGTCGACGGCGCAGAGGATGGGCGCGCCGGAGGGAACGGGGGCGGGCGCGGCGAGAGTGAGGACAGGTACCGCGCTGGTGTGGACCAGGTGCTCGGCAACCGAGCCAAAGCGGACGCGGCGGAGGGCGGCGTGGGCCTGGGCGCCGACGACAACAAGGCCGGCCTTGAGTGAGGCGGCGGCGCGCAGGATGGCGTCACGGGGATCGCCTTCCTCGACGCGCAGGGAAACCTTCATGCCCGCCAGGTGAGTTTGAACGAGGCGGTCGAGGAGGGTGCGGGCGTCGGCCAGAGCGGCACTGGACTCGGCGGCGATGGCCTGAGCGCGCGCCGGGGTGAAGTACGGCGGCAGATCGAGCCACATCGAATGCAGCACCGTAAGAGGGCAGCCGCAGCGGCCGGCGATGAGCCCCGACCACTGGAGGAGCGCGGGCGAGAGCTCGCCGAGATCGACGGCGCAGAGAACGGGGTCCGAGAGGACATTTTTCATGATGATCTTTTCCTTGCGGCGGCGGTGAAGGGCGCGGGGCGTCAGGAGCGCGAATGCCCGCCGTGGCCGCGAAAAATAATGGCCGCCATTTTGGCGTTGATATAGAGGAAGCGGAGCATCTGCCAGGGAACGAAGGTGCGCAGGAACAGGGTCCAGCGGGTGGGCTTGGTGGAATACAGCCAGAAGCCGCGGCCGGCGCCGGGCGGGAGTTCGGAGGGAACGGGTGCTTGGGCCATGGTTACTCCGGAATCAGGAACCAGCCGGGACGAAGCCGGGCCTTGTAGAGAAACATGTGGTGGAGCAGGATTTTGATCCAATGCCCGGCGAGGCCGATTTCGCCAAAGCTGAAGCGCATGTCGCGGCCGTGCTCGGGGTAGCGGGTGAAATCCGGGACGATGGGAAAAACGGTGATGGAGGCGGCGGTGCCGCGGAAGGGATTCGATCCGGCGGAGGCGACGCAGGCGGCGCCCATTTCGGCGAAAGAGGCCGACTGGGTGGGGCGGGTACTGCCGCTGAGCATATCGACGATGCTGCGGGCGACGGCCTTCCCGATCATGGCCGAGGGCATGCCGGTGCGCGGGGGCGCCGGCGAGACCATCAGGCCGTCGGCATTGGTGTGCGGCCGGGAGATGGGATGCGGAGGCGCGAAAGCGATGCCGGCGGCAAACAGGTTCGGGTAGGCGGGACTTTGATAAAAACGGGGCCAGTCCTGCGGCTTCCAATCGGCGTAAGGCTTCTTTTCGTAATTGGCGTCGACTTTCATGAAGCCGTTGGGAGCGAAGACGGTACCGGTGATGTCGTCGCCGGAGGGGCCGAAGGCTTTCAGGCCGACGCCGGTGAACGGCGGCAGAAGCATGGCCATATCGAAAGGAACCGCGGCCTTTCCGGTGTCGAGCGTATCGATGAGGGCGAGGCCGGGCTCGACGCCGAAGACGTGGGCTTTGGTGATGGCGGCGATGCCGCGCTCGGCGAACAGGCTTTCGGCGAAGATCTTGCCGGGGGTGACGTAGCCGTTGGTGCGCATGGGGACGCCGTCGACGCCGAAATCGCCAAGCTCGTATTCGTTGGTGACGAAGATGATGTCGGCCTTGTCGCGGACGCCGTGGGCGCGGAGCTCGAATTCGAGGTTGACCACGTACTCGAAGGCGGCGCCCTCGCAGGTGCAGCCGCCGTGGCCCACGCCGACCAGGAAGCGCTTGCGCTCGCCGCGTTTCATGCGCTCGATCATTTCCGTCAGCACAGCCGAGGTTTGCTCGGCATGATCGGCGGTGCAGACCGAGAGGCTGTTGCGGCCGGGGCCGAGGCCGGGCGTGGCTTCGAAGTTGAGCTTGGGGCCGGTGGCGTTGATGAGGAAATCGTAGGGGACGCGCTCCCGCTGGCCGGCCTTTTGCGGGAGCGTCCATTCGATTTCGACCGAGGCCTGGGGCGAGGCCGCGTCGCCGCCGGGAAACAGGGCGACGGCGCGGGCCTGGCGGAAGTCGATGTTATGCGAACGGTAGACGGGTGCGAGCGGGAAAACCACCTGGCGGCGGTTCATCAGTCCGACGCCCACCCAGATGTTGGACGGAATCCAGTTGTAGTCCGGCTGCGGCGAGACCACCACGACTTCGTCTTTCTCGGGAAGCCATCGCCGCAGAAACGCGGCTGCGGTGTGACCCGAGATTCCGGCGCCGAGGACGACGATACGCGACATGGGGCTCCTCCTTATGAAAGCCGGGCAACGCTGTTAAAGCCGGGCGGCGCTGCCCATCAGACGGGTTCGCGTACGCCGAGCTTACGCAAGATAGCCATCATGGGGCACCAGTTGGTGAAAGCGGACTGGAACAGATTCAGGCCCACGAAGGCGGTGAAAAAGTACCAGTAAGGACTGGCCCAATAGCCGAGCCCCACGCTGAGGACCACAAAGAAGCCTGCGATGAGGCGGAGATAGCGATCGAGAGTCATGCGAGTTTCCTCCTGTTGCGGTTGAAGATAAAGAACAAAACCGGGACGGTCATGCGCGACAGCAGCAGCGAAGCGATTTCGCCGGCCATCAGCGCGATGGCGAGGCCCTGGAAAATGGGGTCGAAGAGAATGACCGTGGAACCGACGACGACGGCGGCGGCGGTGAGAGCCATGGGGCGGAAGCGGACGGCGCCGGCATCGATGACGGCTTCATCGACGGGCGAACCCTGGGCGAGGCGCAGCTCAATGAAATCGACCAGGATGATCGAATTGCGGACAACGATGCCGGCGCCGGCGATGAAGCCGATCATGGACGTTGCGGTGAAGAAGGCGTGGAGCAGGCCGTGGGCGGGCAGAATTCCGACCAGGGAGAACGGGATGGCGGCCATGATGATGAGCGGCGTGAGGAAGGACTGGAACCAGCCGACCACGAGACCGTAGATCAGAATGAGCACGGCGGCGAAGGCGATGCCAAGGTCGCGGAACACTTCGTAGGTGATCTGCCACTCGCCGTCCCATTTCATCGAGTACTGATCGGTGCCGGTGGGCTGGGAGGACATGCGCTGCTCGATCGAGGCGCCGTCGGGGAGCTTCATGTCATCGATCTTGGGGCCGAGCTTGAGGATGGCGTAAACCGGGCTCTCCATGGAACCGGCGATGTCGGCGGTTACGTAGGTGACCGGGAGAAGGTTCTTGTGATAGATGCTTTTGTCTTCGACCGATTCGACCGGGCGCACGAGCTCGCCGACGGCGACCGAGTGGCCGTCACGGCTGACGATGCGGAGCGAGCGGAGGCGGTCCCAATCGGAGCGCGAGGGCCGGTCGAGCCGGACGGTGAGCGGAATGTCCTCTTTGGAAGAGTCCTGGTGCAGCAGACCGGCGGAGGCGCCGGCGGCGGCCACCTGCATGGTGCGGGCGATCTGGGCGGGGGCGATGCCGTTGAGCGAGGCCTTCTGCTGTTCGACGTGGAGATCGAGCCGCGTCTGGTCGTCCTCGACGTACCAGTCGACGTCCACCACGCCGGGGGTGCCGCGGAACAGGTCGCGGATGCGGCGGGCGTAATCGATTTCACCGGCCTGGCTGGGGCCGTAGACTTCGGCCACCAGAGTTTCGAGCACAGGCGGACCGGGCGGCACTTCGGCGACTTTGACGCGCGCGCCGAAGCGGGCGGCCACCGGCGTGAGGCGGTCGCGGACCTGCTTGGCGATGTCGTGGCTCTGAAGATCGCGCTCGTCCTTGGGCAGAAGGTTCACCTGAATGTCGGCGACGGTGGGCCCGCGGCGGAGGTAGTAGTGGCGGACGAGGCCGTTGAAGTTGTAGGGGGACGCGGTGCCGGCGTAGGTTTCGACGTTCACGACCTCGCGCTGTTTCTGGGTCTCTTCGGCCAGGGCCTGGGCAACGCGGGCGGTCTGTTCGAGCGTCGTGCCGTTGGGCATGTCGACGATGACCTGGAACTCGCTCTTGTTGTCAAAGGGCAGCATCTTGACCTTGACGAAGCCAGTGTAGAACAGGCTGACGGAGGCCAGAAGGAGAACGACGACGCCGGAGAGGAAACTCCAGCGCCAGACCGGGCGGTGGAGCAGCTTGCCCATAACGACGCGGTAGAGGCGGGTGAGCCGGTCCTCGCGCTCGCCGGCGTGTTCACCGCCGGGCTTGAGGATGCGGACGGCGGCCCATGGCGTGACGACGAAGGCCACCATGAGCGAGAACAGCATAGCTGCGGTGGCGCCGATCGGGATGGGGCGCATGTAGGGGCCCATGAGGCCGCCGACGAAAGCCATGGGGAGAATCGCGGCGACGACGGCGAGCGTAGCCAGGATGGTGGGGTTGCCCACTTCGTCCACCGCTTCCACGGCGACGGTGAACGGCGGGCGGTCGTGGTTGGCGGGCATACGCCAGTGGCGGACGATGTTTTCCACCACCACAATGGCGTCGTCCACCAGGATGCCGATGGAGAAAATGAGGGCGAACAGGGTGATGCGGTTCAGGGTGTAGCCGTAGAAATAGAAGACGGCGAGCGTGAGGGCGAGGGTGACGGGAATGGCGATGAAGACGATGAGCGACTCGCGGAAGCCGAGGGTGACGGCAATGAGGAGGCTGACGGAAACCACGGCGATGAACATGTGATAGAGCAGCTCATTGGACTTCTCCTTGGCGGTTGCGCCGTAGTTGCGGGTGACGGCCATGTCGACGCCGCCGGGGATCACCGTGCCGCGGAGGGGCTTGAGGCGATCGAGAACGGCGTCGGCCACGATGACGGCGTTGGTTCCTTTGCGCTTGGCGACGGCGATGGTGACGGCGGGGAGGAAGCCGCGGCCTTCGGAGTAGCGGACATATTGAACCGGCTCCTCGCCGCCATCGGTGACCTCGGCGACCTGGCGGACCTGGATCGGCTTGTCGTTGGCGACGCCCACCACGACGTCGCGGACGTCCTCGGCGGTGCGGAGGAAGCCGCCGGTTTGGAGAATGTACTGGCGGTTGTCGCGGGCGAACTCGCCCGACGGCAGGCGGCGGTTGGAGAGGCCGAGCGAGTCGACGACCTGGAGCGGCGAGAGGTTGAACGCCGCCAGGCGGACGGGGTCGAGCGTGATGCCGATCTCGCGGCGCTCGCCGCCGATGATGGTCACGGCCGAGACGTCGGGCGTGCTTTTGATAGTGTCATGGACCTGTGCGGCGATCTGGCGGAGCTGGTAGTCGCCGTAGCGGCGGCTGGAGAAGGTGAGCGCGAGGATGGGCACGTCGTCGATCGAGCGTGGCTTGACCAGGGGCGGCGAGGCGCCGGGCGGGATGAGGTCGAGGTTGGCGGCGAGTTTCTGGTTCAGGCGGACGATGCTTTTCTCCTCATCCTGGCCGACGAGGAAGCGGACGATGACCAGCGAGCCGCCGGGGCTGGAGGTGGAATAGACGTATTCGACGCCGGGGATTTCCCAGAGAAGCTTCTCGACGGGCTTGGTGACGCGCTCTTCGACTTCGCGGGCGGAGGCGCCGGGCATGCTGACCATGACGTCGATCATGGGGACGATGATCTGCGGTTCTTCCTCGCGCGGGAGCTTGGCGACGGCGAACAGGCCGAGGAGAATGGCGGCGGAGATGGCCAGCGGCGTGAGCTTGGAGTCGATCCAGGCTCCGGCCAACCGGCCGGCGGGGCCGAGGCGCGGGGTCTGATTGTCAGTGCTCACGGACGCTCCTCGACAGAGGCTCCGTCGGCGAGGCCGGCGGGAATCGGAAAGATGACGCGGTCGCCCGGCTGAAGCCCGGAGAGCACTTCGACCTGGTCGTCATGGCGGAGGCCGAGAGTGACCAGGCGCATGCGGGCGGCGTTTTGATCGAGAGTGAAGACCGATTGCAATTGACCGCGCGTGGTGACCGCGCCGGCGGGCACGGCGAGCACCTGGCGCTGCCCGATGGGGAACACGGCGCGGCCGAACATACCGGAGCGGACGGCGGGCATCGGGGGGAGATCGATCTTGACCAGATAGGAGCGCGAGGCGGATTCGACGGCGGGCACGATTTCGCTGACCTTGCCGTCGGCGGCGGCGGCGGTTCCGTCGAAGGAGACGTGGACCGCCGAGCCGAGGCGGATGGAAGAAAGCATCGACTCCTCGACCGGAACTTCGAGGCGGAAGGACCCCTCGCGCTCGAGTGTGAGCAGCGGCGCGCCGGGGACGGCCATGGAGCCGGGCTCCACCGTGCGGGCGGTGACGACGCCGGAGAAGGGAGCGCGGATTTCGGCGTAGCCACGGGTGACGGAGGCGGCCTTGAGCTCCTGCTCGGCCTGAGCGATGCGGGAATCAATCTGGGTGCGGTGGGCCTGGGCCATGGCGTAGGCGGCGCGCGCCGACTGGAGCCGGGCGGCAGCCTCATCCCGTTCCTGGCGGGAGACGGATTTCTTGCCGAACAGCTCCTCGATGCGGGAGTCGGTGACCTGGGCCAGATCGAGGTTGGCCTTGGCGGAGGCGACGCCGCTGTCGGCCTCGGGAATGGCGCTGCGGACTTCCTGCAGGCCGGCCTGGGCACGGAGCTCGCCGGCTTCGAGGTCGCGGGCGTCGAGGCGGACCAGAGGCTGCCCTTCGCGGACGTGATCGCCGGCCTGAACCAGGACCTCGCGGACGGAGGCCATCACCTGGGAGGAGACCGGAGCCGAGACGCGGGCGCGGACGGTGCCCGTGGCTTCGTAGCGGGACGGCCAGAGCGAGAGCGCGAGGGAGATCGCGTGAGCCGCCACGGGAGCCGATGCCGGCGCCGGGGGATGGGCCGGGGGCGTGGAGCCGCACGCGGCCAGGGCGAGCAGAATGGGGATCGGGAGCAAGAGGATCGGTTTCATTGATGTCTTTGGCTACTTCAGAACCTCCGAGTCGGGGGTCAGCGTGCCGGCGGCCATTTCCAGCGCCGCCGCCGCAAGACGCTCGTCGTGGACGGCCGACAGCAGGCGGGTCCGGACTTCGAGCAGAGCCGTTTCGGTGCGCAGCAGATCGGTGACGTTGCTCATGCCGGCGTCATAGCGGTTCTTGGTGATACGGAGGCTTTCTTCGGCTTCGGCCACGGCGGCGGTGGCGACGTCGATGCGCTGGCGGGCGGAGGCCAGGTCGGCGTACGCCTGGCGGACCTGGAGGCGGATGGAGTCGCCGGTGTGGTCCTGGACGGCGGCGCTGCGGCGGACAAACATGTCGCTCTCTTCGATGCGCGCCTTGTCGCCGAGGCCGTTAAACAGATTCCATTTCAGTCCCACCGAGGCCAGCCAGTTGGCGCCGCCCTTATCGTAGAAATTCTGCCGGTCGGCCTCGAAGGCGGCATGGAAGGTGACCTGAGGAAGGTAGCGCCCGCGCGCGGCCGAGGCCTCGTTTTCGGCGAGGTTGGTGGCCAGGCGCAACTGGCGCGCTTCAGGCCGCTCGGCGAGCGCGGTTTTTTCATACTGCTGGACCGAGGAGGCAGCTTCGGGCAGCGCGGCCAGGGCGGTGGTCAGCGTGTGCCCCTGATCGAGCGGCATACCGAGCGCCTGGTTCAGCGCCGCGCGGGCCACGTCGAGGTCCGCGGAGCGCTGGATCTGCTGTTCGCGGACGCCGGACAAATGGACCTGGATGGAGAGAACGTCGACGTCGGTGGCCATCCCGGCATCGCGCATAGACTTGGCGCGGTCCAGGTCGGCCTCGGCCGAGCGCACAGCCTGCCCGGCCACGCGGACCTGTTCCGTGCCGAGCAGCACCCCGTAGTAGGAGCGGATCACCGCGCCGATGACGTCCATGCGAGTACGCCGGTCGTCCTCGCCCGAGATCTTTTTGACGATTTCGGCCGAGCGGACGGCGTGGCGCGTCTCCCCGGCGTCGAAAATCGTCTGGTCGGCGGTGACGAGCGATTGGAAGTTGTTCAAAAAATCGGGGCGGTTCAGAGGACCGATCTGGAAGTTCGAAAGCTCGAACTGATGTTGGGTAAGGAGCGAAGAAAACACGAACACCGGATTATCGCTGCGGGTCCAGGACTCAGTGTAGTTCAGCTTGGGAAGGTAGCCGCTCCGGGCTTCGGAGACCCGCGCCGTGGCGGCTTTCTGGGCCGCCACCGAGGCCACGATCGACTTATTTCCGGCGAGCGCGAGGCGAACCGCGTCCGCAAGCGACATCGAGTCCTGCGACCAGACAGGCAACGACAGCAGAAGAGGAGCGAGGATGAGTCTTTTCATTGCCAACTCCTAACGGGATGCAATTAGTTGGCCGAAGTGACAGTGCCGGCCGGACAATCGAAAAATATTAGGAAACCCGGGCCGGCCGGGCGGATCGCGCGAAGCGTCCACCGGAGGCGAAGCCGCGGATTTCCGCGCAGCCGCGCCGGCCCGCTACAATCGTGAGGGGACGACAACGTGGAGCGGAGCAGCGAAACCGAGTTGGCGCGGGAGCTCATCACGGGCTCACCGGAAGCATTTGACCGCTTCGTCGAACATTTTCGGGCCAAGATATTCAATTTTAGCTGGATGATGTGCGGCCAGCGCGAGGACGCCGAGGAAGTGGCGCAGGACACTCTATTGAACGTGTTCTCGAACCTCGATCAGCTTCGCGAGCCGGGACGGATCCGGCCGTGGGTATTCCAGATCGCCAAAAACGCTTGTCTGATGAAGCGGCGGCGAAGCATCTTCGCTCCCGCTCCCACGCAGGAAGTGTCGCTCGACGGCTTGCAAGGAGGCCCGGGAAAGGACGGGGAGCCGCTGCGGCTGCAGGTGGCCGACCAGGCGGAGCTGCCCGAGGACAAGGTGCTGCAGGCTGAGATGCGGACGATGGTGGAGCGGGCCATCGGCGAGTTGCCGCCCATCTACCGGTCGGTGATGCTGCTTCGGGACATCGAGGAGCTGTCGACGCAGGAGACGTCGGCGATCCTCGATTTAAGCGAAGATACGGTGAAAACCCGGCTGAGGAGGGCGCGGGTGGCGCTCCGGCAGAAACTGGACCGGTACGTGCGGCACACCCGGACGGTTGCCCCCGAGCCAGCGTCGAAGGAGTGAGCGATGGAGCCAGATCAAAAGCCGTGCAACTGCGAGGAAGTGCTTGCGGCGCTCTCCGATTATCTGAACCTCGACCTGCCGCGGGAGAGCTGCCGGCAGATTGAAGAGCATCTGGCGGGGTGCCCCTCGTGCGTCGAATTTGCCGAAACGCTGCGCGAGACGGTGCGGTTGTGCCGGCAGTACAAGCCGAGCGAGCTGCCGGCGCCGCTGGGCGAGGAAGTGAAGCGGCAGCTCCGCGAGGCCTACCAGAGGGTGATGGAGTCGCGGGGCGGAAGCGGCGGGCACTGAGCGCGGCTAGCGATACCAGAGGATCAGCGGGCATTCGAGCGGAACGCTGACGCCTTCGCGGCGGGGGATGATGCGGGGCGTGTAGTGGCTGGGCGGACGGGCGGCGGGGGCGGCGGCCGAATACAGGTGAGCGGACGCCGGTGGACCTTCCGGCGCGGGCGTCATGGGGAGGCGCGCGGCGGGGAAGCCGGGCACGGGGTCGGCATAGAGTTCCACCTGGACATCGGCAGGCGATAGTTCGCCGAGCCAGACTTCGACTTCGAAGCGGTGCTGGTCCTGGCCGGGCGTGACGGAGAAGCTGCCAAAGCGGATGCGGCCCCAGTTGACTTCCAATTCGTGGCGCCAGCGCGCGATGGCGGCGCCCTCGGCCCCGGATTGGGCGGCGCGTTTGCCGTATGCGCCGGCGGCGGGGACGTAGTGCTGCTCGGTGTATTGGCGGACGGAGCGATTGGCGGCGAAATTGGGCGTCAGGCGGGTCATGCTGGCTTTCATGAGTTTGACCCAGCGGGTGGGAATGCCCTCGGCGTCGCGTTCATAGAAGGCGGGGATGACGTCGTTTTCGAGCAGGTCGTACAACTGCTTAGCTTCGAGGGCGTCCCAGGCGGGAGAGTCGCCGTGTTCGGCGCCGTCGCCGATGGCCCATCCGACCTCCGGCGTGTAGGCCTCGGCCCACCAGCCGTCGAGCTCGCTGAGATTGAGGCCACCATTCACCAGGACCTTCATACCGCTGGTGCCGCAGGCTTCCCAGGGCCGGCGGGGCGTATTGAGCCAGAGATCGACGCCCTGCACCAGGTGCTCGGTCATGTGCACGTCGTAATCGCTGAGGAAGACGGCGCGGCTGCGTGCCGCGGTGAGCCGCACGAAATGGATCCATTCCTCGATCAGGGCCTGGCCGGCGCGATCGTCGGGGTGGGCCTTGCCGGCCAGAATGAGCTGCACCGGGCGGTGCTCGCTGGTGAGAATGCTGAGAAGGCGCGCAGGATCGGACAGCAGCAGGTTGGGGCGTTTGTAAGTGGCGAAGCGCCGCGCGAAGCCAATGGTGAGGAAATGGGGATCGAAGATGCGGGTGGCGTTGCGGATCTCGGCGCTGGGAGCGCCATGGCCGGCCAACTGGCGGGCGAGCCGCTGGCGGACGTAGTCAACCAGCGTCTTGCGGGCCCGATTGCGCATGCTCCACACATCGGCAGGCTGGACTTTGGCGATGCCCGGCTCGAGATTCACCTCCGGCCCGCACCAGCGGTTCTTGCCGCAGAGACGGGTCCAGAGCTCGTCGGCTTCGGGCGAGTCCCAGGTGGGCATGTGGACACCGTTGGTGATGTGTCCGATGGGCACCTCGTGGGCCGGCCAGCGGGGAAACAGTTTCCGGAAGATGCGGCGGCTGACTTCGCCATGGAGGCGGCTGACGGCGTTGACGGCGCCGCTGCCGCGGAGGGCGAGATTGGCCATGCTGAAGGGCTCGGCGTCATCGTCGGGATTGTCGCGGCCGAGGGCGAGAAAGTCGCGGAACGAAATGGATAACCCGACCTCGGCGTAGCGGCGGAAGTGGCGCTCCATGAGGTCGGGCGCGAAGCGGTCGAAGCCGGCCTCGACCGGAGTGTGGGTGGTGAAAATGTTGCCGGCGCGGGTCGCCGCCAGCGCGGCATCGAAATTCTGCTGGGTCTCGCCCATGAAGCTGCGCGCGCGCTCGATCACCACGAAGGCGGCGTGGCCTTCGTTCAGGTGGCAGACCTCGGGCCGGATGTGCAGCGCCTGGAGGAGGCGCCACCCGGCCATGCCGAGTACCTGTTCCTGGCTGATGCGCACTTCCGGGCCGCCGCCGTACAGCTCCGCTGTGATGCCGCGATACTCGGGCGGATTGGCCGGGTCGTTGGTGTCGAGCAGGTAGAGCCGCACGAAGCCCACCTGGACCTGCCAGGTACGGATCCAGAGCTTGATTCCGGGCAGTGCGATGGGGATGCGGAGCCACTCGCCGCCCGGCTGGCGGACGGGCATGACGGGGAGTTGGCCGGGATCGTTGAACGGGTACAGCGCCTCCTGTTTTCCGTCCTTGTCGATATGCTGGCGGAAGTAACCCTGCTGGTACAGAAGACCGACGCCGACCACGGGAACGCGCAGGTCGTGGGCCGCCTTGAGCTGGTCGCCGGCGACGTTGCCGAGGCCGCCGGAGTAAATGGGCAGGGCTTCACTGAGCAGGTATTCGAGGCTGAAATAGGCGACGGAGGTGAGCGGCGACGCGGGAAAGACAGTGTGAAACCATCCAGCGGCGACGGCGTTGACGTGCTGCTGCTCGACAAGCTCCGCCAGACGGTCGCGAAAGGCGGTGTCGGCCTTGGCGGCCTCGACGCGGGTGCGGGATGTGGTTTGAAGCACCACCCAGGGATTGTGAGTCAACTCCCACAGCTCGGGATCGAGGCGGGCCCAGAGTTCGTCGGCCGAATGGTTCCAGGTGGCGTAGAGATTCAGCGCGAGTTCGCTGAGCAAGGCAAAGAAGCCGTCATCGGCGGGAGAAGGCATGATGTTCGTCTTTGCCGCTGCATCTGGCGGGCCGCGGGAACAAGCGCGGGAGGCGGGCGGATGAACGGTTTCCGAAGCGGGCTGAGACGCAGCAACTGCGCGATTTCACGCATCGCGGCGCGCAACGGGCGGAGGACACTGACTGAGCGCGGGCCCGTTGTGGACATCGACCTGCACCAATTTGCGATGGAGGGACGCAATGGAAGCCTTGCATCCGGCGCCGGTGCTCCCCGCCGAGCCGATCCTGGAGCCGGAAAACCCGGCCGGGCCCGGGCGTGGCTGGAAATGGCCGGTCCGGTTGGCGGTGGTGGCGGCGGCGGCGGCGGTGGCGGCCGGGGCGTGGCTGTGGTGGTCGCAGACCTCCCGGCCGGCGACGGAGTTCACGACGGCGGTCATCGGGCGAGGGACAATCGAGGCCGCCGTATCGACCACCGGGACCTGCAACGCGGTGGTGATGGTGCAGGTGGGCAGCCAGGTGTCGGGCAACATCAAAGAGCTGCACGCTGATTTCAACACCCGGGTGAGCAAGGGGCAACTGGTGGCGCTGATCGATCCGGAGCCGTTCGCCGAGAGCGCGCGGCAGGCGGAGGCGGCATGGTCGGCAGCGCGGGCCAACGCGGCGAATGCGGTCGCGGCGTCGGCCAAGGCGGAGGCCGATGTGGCGGCGGCGGAGGCGAGCCAGGCGAGCCAGGAAGCGGCCTACGTCAAGAGCCGAGTGGCGCTGCAGGACGCCGAGACCAAGCTGGGGCGAAGGGCCGAACTGCTGCGCCAGGGCTTGATCGACCGGGAAGACTACGATACGGCCCAGGCCACCTATGGCTCGGCGGCCTCGGACGCGGTGGCGGCGGCGGCGCAGGTGAACGCGGCGGTGCACAACGTGGCGGCGGCCCAGGCGGCGCTGCAAGCGTCGGACACCCAGGTGGCGGCGGCCCGCGCGCAGGTGGACCAGAGCTACTCGGCGCTGCAGCAGGCGCGCATCAACCTCCGCCACACGCGCATTCTGGCTCCGGTGGATGGCACCGTGGTCAGCCGCCACTTCGATACGGGCCAGACGGTGGCCGCCTCGTTTCAGGCGCCTGACATTTTCGACATCGCGCAGGACCTGACCAAGATGCAGGTGGACACGAATGTGGACGAGGGCGACATCGGACGGCTCAAGGTGGGCCAGAGGGCTACATTCACGGTGGATGCGTATCCCGGTGTCGTGTTTCGCGGAGAAATTACCCAGATCCGCAAAGCGCCGATCACGATTCAGAACGTAGTGACCTACGACGCGGTGATCGGGGTTGCAAATCCCGACCTGAAATTGTTCCCCGGTATGACGGCGACCGTCCGAATCGTGGTGGAGAGGCGGGAGAACGCGCTCCTGCTGCCGAACGCGGCGCTGCGGTTTCAGCCGGGCGCGGGTGCGGCGGGCACGAGCGCCGGCGGAGCGGCGGCCGGCCCGGGCGTTCGCACGGTGTACGTTCCCGACGGCAAGCGGGCAATGGCCGTGGCGGTGCGGACCGGGGCGAGCGACGCGCGGTTCACGGCGATCGAGGAAGGAGCGCTGCGCGAGGGCCAGCACGTGATCATCGGCGGGGCGGCAGCACCAACGTCCAACAAGACCACGCCGCAGCCGGGTGGACTTCCGCGCCGGACAGGCATTTGAGGAGGCGGCCGTGGACCCTCTGATCGAGGTGCGCGACCTCACCAAAACCTACTCGGCGGGCGCCGCTCGCTCCTGGGCGCTTCGCGGCGTCAGCCTATCGATGGCGCGGGGCGAGTTTGCCGCCATCATGGGCCGCTCCGGCTCGGGCAAATCGACGTTCATGAACATCGTGGGGTGCCTGGCGCGCCAGAGCTCGGGCGTTTACCGGCTGGACGGGATCGACGTCAGCAGGCTGTCGCGCGACGAGTTGGCGGCGATTCGCAACACGAAAATCGGGTTCGTATTTCAGAGCTTCAATCTTCTGCCCCGGACCAGCGCGATCGAGAACGTCGAGCTGCCCTTGCTCTACAACCGGACCGTGGGCTCCACCAGCCGGCTGGTGCGGGCGCGGCAGGCGCTGGCAATGGTGGGTTTGGAGGGATTGGAGGGCCGGCATCCAAACGAGCTGTCGGGCGGCCAGCAGCAGAGGGTGGCGATTGCGAGGTCGCTGGTGAACAGTCCGGAAATGATTCTGGCCGACGAGCCCACGGGCGCGCTGGACACGCGCAACGGAGTGGAGCTGATGGCGATCTTCCAGGAGTTGAACCGCCGGCAGGGCATCACCATTCTGCTGGTGACGCACGACCCCGACATCGCCGCGTTTGCCCGGCGCGTGATTCGCTTCCGCGACGGCCTGGTGGTGGACGACGAAACGATTCGCAGGCCGCGCGATGCGCACGAAGCACTGGCGGAGACGATGCCGGCCGCGGGTGTGCCGGCGGGAGCGGACGGAGGCTCGAGATGAGATCGATGGCGCCGCCGGTGCGAATGGCCATCCGCGCGCTGCGGGCCAATTCGGTCCGCTCCGGCCTGACGATTCTCGGTGTCGTGATCGGCGTCGCGGCGGTGATCGCCACCGTGGCTGTCGGCTCCGGAGCGCGGGACCGGATACAAAAACAGATCGCCAGCATCGGCAGCAATCTGATTGTCGTGCTTCCGGGAAGTCTGACCGCTTCCGGCATCCGGCTGGGCACCGGGAACGCGCTTTCCCTTACCGAGGACGACGCCCGCGCCCTCGCCGCCGAATGCCCGTCCGTGGCGCTGGCGGCGCCGGTGGTGCGCCAGGCGCAGCAGGTTGTGGCGGGCGTGTCCAACTGGGCGACGGGCATTGTGGGCACGACGCCGGACTTCCTGGCGGTGCGCGATCTGGAAGTCGCCCGCGGCGCGGCTTTCACCTGGCAGGACGTGGACGGAGCGGCGAAGGTGGCGCTGCTGGGAGAAACCGTGGTGCGGAATCTGTTCCCGGCCGGCGGCGCGGTGGGGCAGAGCGTGCGGATCCGGAACGTTCCCTTCATCGTCGTCGGAGTGCTGGCTCCGAAAGGTCAGTCGCCCTCGGGGCAGGACCAGGACGACGTGATTTTGATCCCCATCTCGACAGCGAAAAAGAAGGTTCTCGGCTCGAGCCTGGCGAGCGCCGGCGCCGTGGGTTCGATCATGACGCAGGCGCGCTCGGCGGCCGTGATCAAGACCGCGCAGGAGGAAATGCGCTCGCTGCTTCGTCAGAGGCACCACCTGCAGACGCCGCAGGAGGACGACTTCACCATTCGCAACCTGGAGGACGTTTTCAACGCGCAGGAGTCCTCGGCACGGGTGATGGCGATGCTGCTGGCCGCCATCGCCTCGGTGTCGCTGTTGGTCGGCGGAATCGGAATCATGAACGTCATGCTGGTGTCGGTGACCGAGCGGACGCGCGAGATCGGGCTGCGCCTCGCGGTGGGCGCCAGGACGCGCGACATCCTGCTTCAATTCCTGGCCGAGGCGGTGGTTCTGGCTTCCGCCGGAGGGTTGCTCGGCGTCGTCGCCGGCCTGGCGGGGGCGGCCATCATTTCCCGCATCGCCGGGTGGTCGATCGTTCTGAGCGGCCCGGCTATCCTGCTGGCGTTCTTCTTTTCCGGCATGGTCGGGGTGTTCTTCGGTTTCTATCCGGCGCAGAAAGCGGCGTTACTTGATCCGATTGAGGCGCTGCATTACGAATGAGTCCCCGAAGGGTCCGGGGCCTGCTCTTCCACCCGGGAGCGGCCCCGGAGAAGGCTTCAGACGCCGCGTGAGAAGGCGAAGATGAAGGGGTTCACCAGGCGCTTGTACTCTTCGGTGCTCATGTAAAGCGTGTCCTGGTGGGTGCCGGCGTTGAATGCCATGACAATGGCCTCGTCAGCCAGCTTCCGGTCGAGAAACACGGGCATGGCGTAGAGGTTTCCGAACGGGGGCATGGCGCCCAACTCGCAGTCGGGAAACAGGGCTACCAGCTCGTCCTCACTGGCGAGACGGACCTCGGCGCTCCCGAGCTTGCTGCAGTACTCGCCCATGTCGATGTGCCGGTCGGCGGCGAGCACGGCCATGCAGAAGCCTTTGTCGACGTGCAGGACCACGGTTTTGGCGAGTTCGTGGTCGGGAATATGCTCGACCACCGCGGTCTCATGCGCCGTGTGGGTCGGCGAGTGCTTCCGGTGCAGGAACTGGACGTTGTTCCCGGCGAGGTAGTTTTCCAACGTTTGCGTCAAAGTCATAAGGTTCCTCCCTGCGAATCCATCCCCGCCGTCCGCGCCGGGCATTCCGTCTGCTCTCAGACGGAGCGGCGATGCCGGGGGCGGCTGATGACTCCCACCCCCGGCGCCGATCGATCCCCACTGGCGGATCCGGTATTCCCGTTACGTTCCTGCAAGGCTCGACTCCCGGCGGAAACTTCGCGGCCGCCGCCGGCCGGCCTGGCCCTGCCACTATCCCTCTCAACCCGAAAGTCAGCATTCGAATTGCCAGATACTAATTCGGTGTAACTCGCGGGAATGCAGCCGGCCGCCGGATGTGTTGAGCCGCGCCGCGCAATCGCTGGGTCATATCGCACACCTATCGCAAGGCGCACCCACAAACAGTAAGTCTTGCGGCGCCTCCGGACTGGCGCGAACAGCGCCTGTGTTACGCTACGAAAGGGATACTCATTCGCATGTTGACGCAATGGGCCGAAGGGATCGGGGAGAGCATCCGCTCAGCACCTCCCTTCAGGCTTCGCCGCGCCGGCAACAGCGGGCCGCTCACGGGCGGGGACTCTCGCGGATTCGGAAAGGCCGCGGGAGCGACGCACGGGCCTGACGGCTGGGCGAACGGGATCACCGCTCAACGGACACGATAGCCATGCCGGAAAACGCCACGCTTCTGATCGTCGACGATAACGACGCCAGCCTTGAACTTCTCTCGCGGGCCATGGCCCAGCCGGGGCTGCACATTGAGTCGATGTCGGACCCGGAGGAGGCGCTGGAGTATGTGCACCGGCACCATCCGCAGATCGTTCTCACCGACCTGCGCATGCCGAAGCTCGACGGCATGGAGCTTCTGGACCGGATTTTAGAATATGATCCGTCCATTGAAGTGGTGTTGATGACCGCGCATTACTCCACCGAATCCGCGGTGGAGGCGATACGCCGCGGGGCCTGCGATTATCTGGAGAAGCCGGTAAAGATAGCCGTCCTCCGCGAGCGCGTCGGGCGCCTGGTGGAGGACGCGCAGCGAAGACTCCGCGCCACCGAGCTCGAGCAGGAGATCCTGGACAGCTCGCAGTTCGAGGGCATCGTCGGACGGAGCCCTCTGATGGCCGAGGTGCTGGCCCGCGTTCGACGCATCGCGCCGCACTACCGGACCGTGCTCATTCACGGAGAAACCGGCACCGGCAAGGACCTGGTGGCCAAGGCGATCCACCGGCTCAGTCCGGTCAGCGCCGGGCAGTATGTCGTACTGAACTGTTCTGCCGTTGTGGAGACGCTTTTCGAGAGCGAGCTTTTCGGCCACGTGCGCGGCGCCTTCACCGGAGCGACCGGCGACAAGGTGGGGCTGTTTGAACACGCCAACCGCGGCACTCTGTTTCTGGACGAGGTGGGCGACATGCCTCTCGGCACTCAGGCCAAGCTGCTGCGCGCCGTCCAGAACCAGGAGATTCTTCGCGTCGGGTCGCTGACGCCGCGGACCGTGGATGTGCGTCTGATCGCCGCCACTCATAAGGACCTGCGGGCCGCCGTGGCCTCCAAGGAATTCCGCGAGGATCTGTTCTACCGTCTCTCGATGGTGGAGATCCGCATTCCGGCTTTGCGCGAGCGGCCCGAGGACCTGCCGCTGCTCGAGCGGCACTTTATCGAGCGCTTCTCGCGCCAGTTCGATAAATCCGTCCGCGGGCTCACCCGCCGGGCCCAGATCGTGCTCGCCCGCCATACCTGGCCCGGCAACGTCCGCGAGCTCGAAAACGTCATCGGCCACGCCTGCATGATGAGCGTCAGCGATACGATCGACGTGCCGGACCTTCCGGACTATCTCACGCACTCCTCCGAGGACCAGCGCGTCGCCTCCGAGCTGCCCTCCACTCCCGACAGCTTCGCCGCCCAGGAGAAGCTGCTGGTGGCGGACGCGTTGGAGCGCGCGCACGGCAATCAGTCCGAGGCCGCCCGGCTGCTGCGCATCGGCCGCGACGCGCTCCGGTACAAAATGAAGAAACACAACTTACTGTAAGTCGCCGCCGTTCGACTTACTTCGGCGCCGCCCGAGTTACAACATGCACGGTCGCCGAGATACAGTACGGCGTCTCCCCTCCCTCGCACGTCATCACGTACCAGGTGTTCCGGACTGGCGTCACCCGGTATTCGCCCGACCCCGTTGCCCGGACTACATCGCGCCATTCGATCGGCAGGCCGGGCCGGCTCTCGGTGCCCTCCTGGATGAGGACGCGGGTGCTCTCCGGCGCGCGCCACTTCAGCATCGCGGATTCGCCGGCCGTAATCTGGCTCGGCACCACCTGAAAGTCCACCGGCCCGGACGCGGGTGGCGTTGCGGTTGCGGGCGCGGGCGCGGGTGGGACATGGCTGCGGACTTGTTCGGGAGCGCGCTCCGCGCAGCCCGGAACGAGAACCAGGAGGACCGCCAGCGCCGCTCGTCTGTCCCACATACTACTGATATCCCGAGCATTTTACTGGCCCCGGGGCGATCTGAGCCGGGCGGATCCAGGGACTCCCGCGCACGCGCACGCAGCCAGTGCGTGAAATTTCGCCACTGCCCGACCGCGCGCCGCCCGTGCGCCCCTCCGGCCCGCTCGGCACCCCGCTTGCAGCATCGGAAACCGAGGAGCATCCTGGTGGCGCTCAGCTTTCGCCTTCCGGTTTGCCTGCTGGCCGCGTGGTCTTTGGCGGCGCCCGCCCGGGCCACCGTGAACACCGGCGCCGGTTACTACTACACGCGCCTGGGCGCGGCAGGGAACGTAACGCCGCACCCGGCCGGCGGCATCCTGCTGGCCGGAGGCGGCCGCGTGCCCGACCGGGCCCTGTCCTGGTTCTGCGATGAGGCGGGCGGCGGCGATTTGCTGATTCTCAGAAGCTTCGCGCCCGACGACTACACGGCCTACTTCCATCGCCTGTGCCCGGGCCTGAATTCCGTGGCGACGCTGGTTGTCTCCTCGCGGCGGGCCGCGGACGACGAGTATGTGGCGGGCGTGGCCGCCGGCGCGGCGGCGATCTTCATTGCCGGCGGCAACCAGGCCGAGTATCTTGCGCTGTGGAACGGGACGGCCCTGAGCGAAGCGCTGGAGGCGGCCGCGGCCCGCGGCATCGCCATCGGAGGCACCAGCGCCGGCATGGCGATTCTGATGGACTATGTCTATGCCCCGGTTGCCGGGGACGTTCGCTCGCCCGAGGCTCTTGAGGATCCGTATTCGCCCCGGGTGACCATCGAGCGCGGCTTTCTGCACT
>DAIDHC010000005.1 GCA_027452065.1 Bryobacterales bacterium | reverse complement strand
GGGCGTGATGCTGCTGGTGGCGGTGATGGCGATGCTGGGGATGGGCAACGGGGCGGTGTTTCAACTGGTGCCGCAGCGGTTCGCCGGGAGCGTGGGGATGATGACCGGGGTTGTGGGCGCGGCGGGCGGGCTGGGTGGGTTTCTGCTGCCGTCGGCGCTGGGGACGTTGAAAGACCGGACGGGGAGTTTTGGATCGGGGTTCTTCCTGTTCGCGGTGCTGGTGATGGGCGGAGTGTCGAGCCTGGTGTACCTGCGCGGCGTGTGGCGGAGGACGTGGCCGGTGGAGGCGGTGGAGCGCGCGGGTCTTGTGGGGGTGCAGGAAGTGGAAGTGGAGGCGGCCGCGGCGGCGACGGCGGACTAGACTGAGGGGATGGCGCAGGCGCAGTACGGCAACTTCTCAGCGGAGATTTTGCCGCGGGCCGCGGGGGCGGGGTGGCGGCGGGCGCATGCGGCGGTGCTCAAGCGCGGGGAGATGCCGGAGCGGGATGAGCGCGGGCGGGCGGCTGGGCCGGCGATGGTCGAGTACCTGGAGCGGGCGCGGGGGATTGTCGAGCAAGAAGCAAGAGACGCGGCCGAGGCGCATTCGCCGTTTGCCTGGATGATGTATCTGCGGCAGCTCCCGACGGCGTTCTGGGCGGGGAAACTGGCGACGACGGCGGGCTACGACGCGGCGCTGGCGGATGCGGTGACGGGGATCAGCCGGCGGCGGAGCCCGCTGCGGATGAGCGATGGGTTGACACATTACTCTCCGGATGGGGATGTGAATCGGGACGTGGGCCGGTTGTGCGGGATGACCCTGTACCTGTCGCAGATTCACACCTGGCTGCGATGGGCGCAGAAGGGCGTGGAATTTTCCTTTGACGCGGAGGGCATGGCGGAAGCGCGGCCGACGGCGGAGCAGCGCGCGGCGGTGGAGCTTTACGACCGGCGCGTGGCGGAGGCGCAGGGGCGGCGGATTCTGCGGACGGGCACGGCGATCGGCGAGCAGGCGGAGCAGGCCGGAGGGTTTACGATTCCCGCGGTGGGGCGGCTGCAGTGGAAACAGGACGCGCCGCGGCCGTTGTTTGAGGCGAACTTTATTCTCGAATTCGCTTCGCTCGACGGCTATGCGCGGCTGAACCGGACGCTGGCGGCGCAGGGGCTGCGGTGGTGGAGCGAGGAGGCGCCGGTGATGGTGGCGTTTCTGCGGCTGCTGCTGCCGCTGGTTACCGCGAGGGTCCGGGAGCACCCGAAACAGATTCTGGGGCGGGCGTTTTTACTGATGGACGGCGAAGGGGTGGCGGCGGTGCCGCGCGAAACGCTGGAGGATGCGGCGGAGGCGGCGCGGTGCGTGTTTCCGGGGGCGGAGATTCCGGCGACGGCGGCGGAGATTTTCCGGGTGGTGGAGGGGATGAAGGGGATGCTGTGGCCGCCGCTGGCGCCGGCGGTGCGGAGAGAGGGCGGCGTAATGTGCGTGGATCTTCACGGGGCGACGCAATTGCTGCAGGCGGCGGCGCGGTTTGAGCCGAAGGGAGGGGTGTTGGGCAAGGAGCGGGGAGGGGAGTTCGAGCGGTCGGTGCAGGCGTTGATAGACGGCTCGGCCTGCGCGCCGCCGCCGGAGGTGCGGGCGCTGGTTGGCCGGGACGTTTATGAGGACGGGCGGCAGGTCACCGATATCGACGCAATTGCGGTGAAGGGGCGGACGCTGGTGTTGATTTCCTGCAAGAGCCGGGAGTATTCGGCGGCGATGAACCGGGGCGAGGCGAAGGAGATGGAAGCGGTGCGGAAGCTGGCGAGCGAGGCGCTGGCGAAGTACGAAGAGTTGAAGGGGCTGCTCGAGACGCAGCCGGCCTCGTTCGAGGGCGTGGATCTGAGCCGGTTTGCGATGGCGGCGGTGGTGTGCCTGCCGTTTGTGCCGTACCTGCCGCTGGGGCGGGAGACGGAGTTCGCCTCCGGTACGCTGCGCAGCGTGGTGTCGATTGACGAACTGGACGCGTGGCTGCGCGCCGGAATGGACTAAGATGGCCGGGAGGGCGAACATGGGGCGAGGGGAGAGCGGCGGGAGGCGGGCGCTGTGCGTGGCGGCGCTGGCGATGGGGGCCGCGCTGTGCCGGGGCGAGGACGTGGCGCTCGAGGTGCAGCCCGGCGCGATCGCGGTGCTGCCGTCGTATACGGAGCTGAGCGTTCTGGTGCGGCTGAAGAACTCGTCGTCCGGCGCGGTGCGGAAGGCGGGGCTTACGTGGCTGACCAACGACGGGTTCCGGGTGCGGGTGGAGCGGGCGGCGGGGCGGGCGGCGGGACCGGGTGAATCGATTGTGTGGGCGGTGAAGGTTGAGAACGTCAACGGAGCGCACTTGCCGGGGGCGATTGTGTTCGTGGCGAACTGCACGATGGCGGGAGGAGGACGACGGGACGCGACGGCGACGCTGGCGATCGCGCCGCAGGGGGAGGCGGGGACGAAGTCGGTGGAGGCGGCGCTCGAGGGCAGCTTTGACGCCGTGACGCAGAACCGGCCGGGGGAAGGGGCGCTGACGCTGACCAATAATCTGGACGAGGCGGTGCATGTGGAAATCCGGCCGCAGGTTCCGGAGGATGTTTTCGAGCCGCCGAAAGCGGGGCCGGTGGACGTGCCGGCGCGGTCGAGCGTGCTGGTTCCGATACACCTTGTGGCGCGAAGCGCGTTGACGCCGGGGGCGTATCCGGTGGCGTTTCAGATCGTGGCGCGGTGGGACGCGGGCGGGCACGCGGAGCAGAGGCTGCTGGTGGTGAGCAAGACGGCGACGGCGGGGATTTTTTTCGAGTCGGAGTTGTTGAAGGCGCTGGGAGTGCCGTCGTTCCTGGTGCTGCCGGGATGCCTGATGATTTTCACGGCCCAGTTGCTGGTGAGCCTGGGATTATTCAAGGTGAAAGATCAGTCGCGGCTGCCGGCGCTGGCGGTGACCGATCCGGGGTTCTGGGTGATCGCGGTGACTTTGTCGGGAGTGTTCGCCTGGGCGTACTCGGCGATCCGGCAGCGGAACTACCTGGTGCGCTACGGGCCGGCGGATCTGGAAGCGGTGTGGCTGTGGAGCATTGCGCTCGGCGCATTGGCGTTTTTGATTTATGCCGGATGGACCAACGGGCGCCGGTCGCTGCATGTGCCGGGGCGGGAGGATTCACAGGTACAGATTCTGGAGAAAATGTCGCGGAACGGGATCGGGCTGGCGGCGGCACGAGTGGAGTTCGCGATGAACGGCAAGACGATGCGGATGTTCGTGGTGGAAAAGATCGGGGACGATCAGACGATGGTTTGGGTGACGCCGGCGATCCAGGTGAACTGGGCGGCGACGGATGCGGGGAGGGCGGCGGAGACGGAGTTTCGGACGCTGGTGACGGCGAACGGCGAGCCGGCCGGGGTGGCGAAGAAGATCCGGGATGGTTTAAGCGGCGGGCTGGCGACGGGAGTCGCCTGGGAGACGACCGGCGCGGTGCCGAACCCGTATCATTTGAAGGTGGAGAGCATCACCGGATGGGCTGCGCCGGACCGGATTGTGACGGCGCCGGCGGGCGGATGAAGGCGGATGTTATGAGAGGGTCCCCCGCCGGGCTCGCGCGGCGAGCGCCGCCGGAGGACCCTCTCAGCGCTCTACTGGAGCAAGCGACAGTGTCGAAACACTGCAAGTCAACAACAGTATAACGAGGGGGCGGGAGCGGTTCAAGGAGCGGGACAGGCGGCGGGGAGGGCGGCATGCGGATCGACGAAGTGCGGATGAGTTTCCTGCAGGTGGAGAGTCTGGCGGAGGCGCTGCGGGCGCCGGCGCCGCCGGCGATTCCGCTGGCCGGGTTGCTGGAGGGCGCGGCTTACCAGCAGATGCTGGCGAACGCGGCCCGGGGCGGCGATCTGACGCTGCCGTGGAACAGAGGATATGGGAAGAAGTTCTGGCAGTATTACGTGCGGGACCAGAGCGACACGGTGAAGGGGTACTGGCGGGCGCTGGTTCCGCTGGAGCGGCAGATGAAGGCGAGCGTGACGGCGGCGGCGCCGATTGGGAGCACGCGGCTGGGGTTTTACCTTTATCCGTGGGGGATGGGCGTGGCGGCGGACGTGGCGATGAAGACGCCGGCGGATTTCAAGGACGCGATGCGGGAAGTGATCAAGGTCCGGAAGACAAGCCGGTTCGAGGTGGAGATCGACGCCGAGAAACGGGAGGGGAACCTGGAGCGGATGCTGGAGTTCGCGCGCGAGAAACTGCGGGCCGCCGCATACGGGGCGCAGACGGCGGCGGGGCAGGCGCGGGATGTGTTTTCGATTGTCACGGTGATTGACGGAGGCGACGTTACCGAGGGCCAGGCGATGGCGGAGGGCGACGAACTGCATCACGCGCTGACGGGGATGGCGGAGTGGAATTCGCTGTGGACGGCGGCTGAGGTGAAGCCGCTGGCGGAGTGCTCGCTGAAGATTCACAATGCGGTGGCGGGGCATGTTCTGCTGGCGTCGGCGCGGGGGCGGGCGGTTTGGTTTCCGGGACATTTCCGGAGCGTGGCCGATTATCCGCCGCGGCTGTTGTGCTATCACCACAACCTGACGATGGCGTCGCTGCAGACCGAGAGCCTGTGCTCGCTGGCGGCGCACGCAGCGGCTCTGATGAATCCGGCCTGGACGCCGGCGGCGAACTCGCTGACGTACAACGAATGCGCGAAGCTGGCGGCCGGGCTGCTGGGGCGGCTGTACGGGCCGAGAGAGCTGGACATCTACCGCTCATCGAGCTTACGGGCGCAGATCGATGCGCGGTACCTGGGGGCGGTGAACACGATCCGGGGTGAGTTCAAGATGCCGGCGCTGGGTTCGAAGGAGACGGCGGCGCCGGGCGGGGGCGGAAGATGGTGAGGACGCGGCGGGGCGGACATGGCGGGGCGTGAGTTCGACGTGGTGCTCTACGGGGCCAGCGGGTTCACCGGGCGGCAGGCGGTGGAATATTTTGCGCGGGAGGCGCCGGCGGGACTGCGGTGGGCGATTGCGGGGCGGAGCCGGAAGAAGCTGGAGGAACTCCACGCGGGCGTGCCGGCGATGGCGGCGGAGGCGGCCGAGCAGGAGGCGATTGACGCGATTGTTTCGCGGACGCGGATTGTGCTGAGCACGGCGGGGCCGTTCCGGCTGTACAGCGACGGCGTGGTGGAGGCGTGCGCGCGGCTGGGGACGCACTATGTCGACATCACGGGCGAGACGGTGTGGGTGCGGTCGCTGATTGACCGGTATCACGAGCGGTGTGCGGCGGAGGGGACGCGGATCATTCCCTGCTGCGGGTTCGATTGCGTGCCGAGCGACCTGGGCGCGGCGTGGATTGCGGAGAGGCTGGGCGGGAGAGCGACGGAGGTGAAGGCGTATTTTCAGGCGAAGGCGGGGAGGGCGAACGGAGGGACGATCGCGACGCTGCTGGATGGATGGGAGACGGGAGCGGCGGCGGGGATGAAGGATCCGTTTCTGCTGAGCCCGGGGGCGGAGCGGGCGGTGAGGGAGTTGGAGCGGGACCCGGAAGAGGCGCGGTTTGACGAGGACGCGGGGGCGTGGGTGGGGCCGTGGATCATGGGAGTGATCGACACGCGGGTGGTGCGGAGAAGCTGCGCGCTGAGCGGGAGGGATTTCGCGTATCAGGAGTATGCGAAGTTCACCGGAGCCGGGGCGCGGTGGAAGGCGCGGGCGATGGCGGCGCTGAGCCGGAATGCGGAGAGGCTGGGGAAGTGGGCGGTGGTGCGGAGCGCGCTGCGGCGGTGGGAGCCGGGGACGGGGCCGGAGGGGAAGGCGATGGACGGGGGATGGTTCCGCTGCGAGTTGTTCGCGCGGGGCGAGGCAGGGACGGCGCGGGGGGTAGTGGAGGGGGCGGGCGATCCAGCGAACCGGATCACGGTGAAGTGCGTGTGCGAGGCGGCGCTGGCGCTGGCTTGCGAGGAGGCGGCGCTGCCGGCCCGGGGCGGGGTGCTGACGCCGGCCACGGGGCTGGGCGAGACGCTGCGGCGGAGGCTGGAGGGCAAGGGGATCGCGTTCACCGGCGAGTGAGAGAGAGCAAGCGGTGGGCGCGGGGGCTGAGGCCGAATTCGGCGCGGAAGGCGTGGTTGAAATTGGAGACATCGCCGAAGCCGCAATCGAGGGCGATGTCGAGGACGCGCTGGCGGGATTCAAGGAGACGGACGGAGGCTTCGCGAAGGCGGGCGCGGAGGACGTACTGGTGGGGCGTGAGGCCGGTGACGCGCTCGAAGGAGCGGAGGAAATGAAAGCGGCTGAGGCCGGCCTGGCGGGCGAGGGCGGCGAGGGTGAGCGAGGAATCGGGTTGGTGCTCGATGCGGCGGACGATGGAGGTGAGGCGGGCGAGGGCGGCGGGGGAGGGTTGGTGAGAGCGGGGCGAGCAACCGGCGGAGGCGCGGACGGTTTCCCGGGCGAGATCGAGGCTGAGCTCTTCCCAGGGAAGGGCGGAGTGAGGAGCGGACGGCTGCGCGGAGTGGCGGGCGAGGGCGGCGCAGGCGCGGGCAACGACGGGCGAGAGAGCGCGCAGGGGCGGGAGGCGGAGCGGGCCGAAGGCGGGCGATGAGCCGCGAAAACCGGCATCGGCAGCGAGTGTTTCAAACAAATCGGGCGAGTATTGGAACGAGAGGCAGCGGTCGCCGGGGCCGTGCTCATGGCCGCACTCGAAGCACTGGCCGGCGTTGCCGAGCATGAGGGAGCCGGGCGTCATGAGCTCCTGGGCGGAGGAGCGGAGGGGTGCGGCGCGGTATTGGAAGCTGCCGGCGGCGACGATGGCGATGGAGAAGCGGGAGTGGCGCTCCTCGAAGGGGCGGTCCTGGGGGCCGGAGGTGCAGACGACGTCGGAAACGGACCAGCCGTCACCGGAGGCGAGGAGGCGGGAGGAGGCGCAGCCGGGCAGGCCGTCGGAGGCGCGCCGGGCGAGGGCGCGATCGAGATCGGCCGCAATTTTCGCCAAGAACCAGTGTCGCGCATTGGCGTATATCTGGAGTGCGGAGGCAAGGCCGCGAACAAGACCAGGCGGAAATGAGAGGAGAACGGATGACAACGGTAGAGGAAAGCGGGACGCTGGAATTTCACCGGGCGCTGGCGGCGCCGGCGCGCTCAGCGGCGATCGCCGAGGCTGACGATGCGTACGGTTAGCTGGAGGGAAGCTGGGAGTTGGAGGTGTTGCGCTACGGGGTACCGGTGAGCGGGAAGGGACTGCGGGGCGAGGCGCACTTCGGATGGGTGATGGAAGGGCGGGCGATGCAGGACGTCTGGATCATGCCGAGCAGGCGGGAGCGGGCGGCGGGAATGGGAACGACGTTCAATATGTATGGGACCACGCTGCGGATTTGGGACGAGGGGGCGAGGGCGTGGAGGGTGACGTACGTGAATGCCGTGACCGGGCGGCGGGACGAGTTGATGGGGCGGCGGAGCGGGAAGGATGTAGTGCAGACCGGGGTGCGGGCCGACGGGACGCCGATCCGGTGGCGGTTCACCGAGATCGGGGCGGATTCATTCCGGTGGACGGGCGAGGTGCTGGAAGCCGACGGGGAGACGTGGAGGATGGAAGGGGAGTTTCTGGCGCGAAGGATAGAGAAGAAGGAAGGAGAACAGCGATGAAGAACGACAAGGCGCTGCGGGAGCACGTAGTGAAGCTGCTGAAGGGCGGCGACGCGCACGCGGGCTTCGAGGCGGTGGTGAAGGATTTTCCGGCGAAGCTGCGCGGGCAGAAGCCGGAAGGGGCGGCGCATTCGCCCTGGGAGGTGCTGGAGCATCTGCGGATTGCGCAGTGGGACATTCTGGAATTTTCGCGGAACCCGAAGCACGTGTCGCCCGCGTTTCCGGCCGGGTACTGGCCCGCGGGGGCGGCGCCGCCGGATGCCCGGGCGTGGGACAAGAGCGTGAGCGCGTTCGGGGCCGACCTGGAGGCGATGGCGAAGCTGGTGAGCGATGAGGCGACGGACCTGTTTGCGCGGATCCCGCATGGGGACGGGCAGACGGTGCTGCGGGAGGCGCTGGTGCTGGCCGACCACAACGCGTATCACCTGGGCGAGCTGGTGCTGCTGCGGCGGATGCTGGGAGCGTGGGCCTAGCGGAGGCGCGGCTTCAGCTTTTGTCGACCATCAGGTTGTTGGCGACGCGGAAGACTCCGGAGACGCCGTTGGCGAGGATGCCGGCGCGGGACTTGTCGCCGCTGTTTGCGACGGCGCCTTCCAGAGTGACGTTGCCGTTCCTGACGATGATGTGAATGGTGGGCACGGCGCGGAGGGCGTAGGTGTCCAGGCCGGGGGCGCGGTAGATCGCGCGATAGACGGCGCGGCGGATGCGGTCGTCGTCGGGAGAGACGGGGAGGACCTCGATCCCATTGTTGACGGCCTCGACGCCCTCAATGGACTTGACGGCGTGTTCGGCGTCGGACTTGAGGACGGGATTGACGACCTGGCCGGAAATGGTAACGGTGCTGCCCTCGACTTTGTAGGTGAGGTTGTCGAAGACGGTGTAGTAGGGGAGCATGCGAAGCTCGTGACGGACCTCGCGGCCGATGCGGTCGCCGGGAGCCGGGGCGGCGGAAACCATGCAGGAGAAGGCGATGATCAGGATGGGGAGAGCGAGCGCTTTGAGCATACGATTTCCCTCGTAGAGAATAGACGGATTCGCGCGCAAAAGCGATTCAGAGAAGCGGTGGAAAGACGTTGACTCCCAGGAAGGAAGTCACGTAGGATTGGGAAAACATTTGGACCCCCTGTGCGGGACGGTTTGTTGGGGAAAGGAATCCCGCACAGGGGCCCATCTGCTGTTATTGGTCTAGACGTTCCGTCTCAAAAAATGGTTTCGGCGGGGATGCAGGGGAGGTGTGTTTTTTGCGGGGACGGAAGGAGGGGGCGAACGGAAAAGTAAGGGGGTGGATCCTCTGTGCGGGACGGTTTGTTGGGGATAGGGAAATCCCGCACAGAGGTCCGTCTGCTGTTATTGAAATGGACGCGGCAGGAGGGAATCCGGTTGCGGGCCGGCCACGAAAAATGTGCGTTCCGGGCCGGTCCGCAATGAGGAGAAAGCCGATCAGTTTTTCTTCTTCTTGGCGGGCGGCTTGGCGTTGGGATTCTGATAGACGGTCTGGACGGAGCCGGTCAGAGTCTGGAGCATGCCCTTGGCGGATTCGGCGTAAGGGCCGGTGGGGTCAAGCTCGAGATATTTCTGGAAGGCCTCGACCGTGCCGTCGGGAGGAACGACCTTGCCGTCGGCAGTGGTTTTGGCTTTGGAGACGAGAAACACGCCGTACTGGTATTGGGCCGGGGCGTAATTGGGGCTGGCCTCAATGGCCTTTTTGAAGGCTTCGCCAGCCTGGTCGGTCTGGCCGGTGTTGACGAGGACGGCGCCGAGGTTGTAGTAATACTTGCCGGCGTTGGTGGGATCGAGCTGGGCGGCTTTGGTGAGCTCGGCCTGGGCGTCGGGGACGCGCTTGGCTTTAACGAGTGCCAGGGCGTAGTTGTTGTGATAGGAAGGATCGTCGGGCTTGAGCTCGATGGCCTTCTGGTAGGCGGCGAGGCCTTTGTCCATGACAGCCTGCTGGTCGGGGCCGGTCTTGGTGGCGGCGAGGTTAATGTTGGCCTCGGCAAGCTGGGCCCAGACGACGTTCTGGCTGGGATCCATCTGGCTTGCTTTGTCGAACGAGTCGACGGCGCCCTGCCAGTTCTTGGCGAGGGCGGCTTCCTTGCCGGCGTTGAAGGCGTCGTTTAAGGCCTTATTCTTCGCCATGGCCGCGGCCTGTTCCTTGGCGCGCTTCTCGATGGCGGCTTTCTGCTCCGGGGAGAGCGAGCGCTCCTGCTCCTTGGTCAGTGTACCGGTCTCGGCAGCCTTCTGGAGCGCGGCGTTTTGCTCGGCGGTCTGTTTGAGATTGAAGGGGACTTCGCGCGGGTCGCCGAGTGAAGTCTTGACGTTGTCGACCGAGTCGCGCTCCTTGCCGTCGACTTCGATCGAAATGCGGTACATGCCGATGGGGAGGCCGCCGTAGTAGTAGTGGCCTTTCTTATCGGTCTTGACCTGGTAGTGGCCTTTAATGTCCTTGCGCTCGATTTTGATCAGGGCGCCTTTGAGCGCCTGGCCGTTTTCGTCTTTGACATCGCCTTCGATCGAGGTGACCTGGGCCCGGGCCACGCTCACAAAGGCCAACATTCCGAGCACCATCACCCCTGCCCAACGCATCCTGGCGTGCATCGTAACCTTTCCTCCAGCGGGATTTGCGGCAGGTTTACTATCCCTGCACCCTCAGGATACTATACTAAAAGTCCAGTCCTTCGCCGCGGGGAATCGCTGAGCAAAATTGCAGTACAGGAAACCAAAGCGGCGAGAATGCATCCAAGATAGCTGAGAAGAGCGGTAGGACAAAGGACTGAGGGCCGCTCCGGGGACGAATTCGATGAGACTTAAGGTAGTGTTGTTGCTTACGCTTGGCGCCGCGCTGCTCGCCTCCGGCCAGGAGATGAAGCAGGCGGAGGAGTTGTATCAACGCACTGATTACGAAGGGTCTTTGAAAGTTTTGCGGAGTATGTCCAAGCCCGACGCGGCGGCATACTGCCTGATGGGGCAGAACTACCTGATGACGGGCGACTACAAGAAAGCCACGGATGTGCTTCAAAAGGCGGTAGATGCGCAACCGCACAGTTCGGAATACTATTTGTGGCTGGGGCGTGCCTGGGGGCGGCGGGCTGAGACATCGAGTCCATTTACGGCGCCGATGAGCGCTTCCAAGGCGCGTCAGTTTTTCGAGCGGAGCGTGGAACTGGATCCGAACAACCTGGAGGCCATGAGCGACCTGTTCGACTATTACCTGGAGGCGCCGGGATTTCTAGGCGGGGGGATGGACAAAGCGGCGCAGTTGGCCGAGCGGATGGCGCGGCTGAACCCGGCCGAATATCACTTTGCCCAGGCGCAGATCGCCGAGCGGCGTAAGGAGTTCAACACGGCCGAGGAGCAACTGAGGCGGGCCGTGCAACTGGCTCCGCGGCAGGTGGGCCGGGTGATCGAACTGGCGCGGTATCTGGCCAAGCAGGGCAAGGACCGGGAGAGCGAGGCGATGTTCGCCGAGGCGGAGAAGATTGCGCCGAACAACCCGCGGGTGATGTTCTGGCGCGCGGCGACATATGTGCAGGAAAAGCGGAATCTGGGCGAGGCGCAGAATCTGCTGAAGCGCTACATGCAGTCGGAGTTGACGCCGGACGATCCGCCGCGGTCGGAAGCTGAAAAACTGCTGAAGAAAGCTATCGGCGCGTAGGCGTGAAAGCCGGGGAGCAAGCCCATGCCGGTGCGGACTCCGCCGAGGCGGGGAAAGCTCCGGGGAGCGCCGGCGGGGGACATGCATCTGGAGGAGAGGCGCCGGGTCTGAGAAGCAGGGCCGGACTGGGAGTCGCGGAGGCGGCACGGCTGGGGCGGGGGATGAACCTGGGCGAGGCGCTGCGGTTCAGCCTGCAGGCGCTACGGGCGAACAAAGTCCGGACGGTGCTGACGGCGCTGGGCCTAGTGATCGGAAACGCGGCGGTGATCCTGGTGGTGACGGTGTCGCTGACCGGGCGCGAGATGATTCTGGACCAGATTCGGGCGGTTGGCTCGAATCTGATCTACGCGCAGTACGAGACGGGAAGCGAGACGGCTGTTCAGGCCGAGGGGGATTTTCTCAAAGAGTCCGACGTGGAGGCGATCCGCAGGCAACTGGCGGACCGGATTACGGCGGCGGCGGGCGTGATCACCTCCTACGACCAGATGTTTTTGGCGGGACGCGCGCAGGACGTCGCGGTGATCGGCTCCGACGATCAGTACATTCTGATCCGGCACCTGCAATTGCTGGCCGGGCGGTTCATGGACCCGAGCGACGTTCTGACGCATCAGAAGGTGGCGATGCTCACCGAGAAGCTGGCGATCAAGCTGTATGGGAGCCAGACGGCCGCCGTGGGGCAGGTGATCAAGCTGCATCAGTTGCAGTTCACGGTGATCGGGACGTTCAAGGAGCGGACCAGCACGTTCGGGCTGGCTGAGCTCAGGGACGAAACGGTGCTGATCCCCTCGACGGTGATCCGGATTTTCACCAAAGTGGAGAGGATCGATCCGCTGTATGTGCAGGTGCGGGACTCCAACGACGTGGAGGCGACGGCGCAGGCGGTGAGGCAGATCATCGAGAGCCGGCACCGGAAGGGGGCGCGCTACAGCGTGGACACGCTGACGGCGATTCTGGACGCGGCGAAAAAGATCACGTTCGTGCTGTCGATCGTGCTGTTCATCGTGGCGGCAATCGCGCTGGTGATTTCGGGCATCGGGATCATGAACATCATGCTGGTGACGGTGACCGAGCGGACGCGGGAAATCGGACTGCGGAAGGCGGTGGGGGCGTCGCGGCGGGAAGTGATGCTGCAGTTTTTGACCGAGGCGGTGATCATCAGCGTGGCCGGCGGATCGATCGGAATTCTGATCGGAGTGTCGGTGCCGCTGAGCGTGCAGTTTTTCACGGACGCGGTGAAGGTGCCGGTATCGGTGGCATCGGTGGTGATCGCGTTCGCGGTATCGGTGGCCGTTGGGGTTGTGTTCGGGCTGCTGCCGGCGCGGCGGGCGTCGCGGCTGAATCCGACCGAAGCGCTGCGCTACGAGTAGGGGGCCCCGGCCGCGGTTCGATATAGAATGGCGGCGATGGCGGAAAAAGACGGAGCGGCCGGGCTGCAGGAAAAGCTGCGGGGGATTCCGTCGGTGGAGGCAGTGCTGGGTGAGCTGCGAACGCTGGAGGGGCGGTTTCCGCGGGAGCTGATGGCGGCCGAGACGCGGAGGGTGCTGGGGGCGGCGCGGGAGCGGATTCGCGCCGGGGCGAGCGTGGAGACGGCGGGGCTGGCGGCGCGGGTGCGGGAGGTACTCGAGCGGCTCGAGAGGCCATCACTGCGAAGGGTGATCAACGCCACCGGCGTTGTGCTGCACACGAACCTGGGGCGGGCGCCGCTGGGCCGGATGGAGGCGATCGGCGGGTATTCGAACCTGGAGTACGACCTGGCGGCGGGCCGGCGGGGCAAAAGGGACGCGCACCTGTCGCCGCTGCTGGAGCGGCTGGTGGGCGCGCCGGGCATTGCGGTGAACAACAACGCCGCGGCGGTGTATCTGGCGTTGAGCGAGCTCGCGGCCGGATACGAGGTGATCGTATCGCGGGGCGAGCTGATCGAGATCGGGGACGGGTTCCGGATCCCGGACATCATGCGGCGCTCGGGGGCGGTGCTGCGGGAAGTCGGGACGACGAACCGGACGCGGATTGAGGATTATGCCGGAGCGATCAACGAGCGGACGCGGCTGCTGATGCGGGTGCACGCGAGCAATTTTCGGATGACGGGGTTTACGGGGCGTCCGGGGCTGGATGAGCTGGCGGCGCTGGGGCGCGAGCGGGGGATTCCGGTTTACGAGGACCTGGGAAGCGGGTGCATGGTGGACCTGCGGGCGTATGGGATCGACGAGCCGCTGGTGCCGGAGAGCCTGAAGGCGGGCGCGAACCTGGTGAGCTTCAGCGGAGACAAGCTGCTGGGCGGGCCGCAGGCGGGGCTGATTGCGGGCGATGAAGAGCTGGTGCGGCGGCTGCGGAGGAATCCGATGTTCCGGGCGCTGCGGCTGGACAAGCTGATGCACCAGTGGCTGGAGGAGACGCTGAGGCGGCTGCTGTTGGGGCGTTGGAGGGAGATACCGGCGCTGGCGATGATCGCCGAGCCGGTGGAGAGGGTGCGGGAGCGGGCGCAGGCGCTGGCGGCGCGGCTGGAGGGGCTGGAGGTGGAGACGGCGCCGGGAGAATCGATGGCCGGAGGGGGCTCGACGCCGGAGCAGACGCTGGAGACGTGGCTGGTGCTGGTGGGAGGCGGGGAGGTGGCGAAGCTGGAGCGGCGCTGCCGGGAGGGCGAGCCGGCGGTGATTGCACGGATCGAGGACGGGCGGCTGGCGCTGGATCTGCGGACGGTGTTTCCGGAAGAGGAAGCGGAACTGGCGGCGGCGATCCGGCGTGCGGCTAGGATAGAAACATGAACAAAGAATCGGTAATGTCGGCGATCCGGGACATCGGGATTGTGCCGGTGGTGCGGACGGAAAGCGCGGAGTCGGCGATCAAGGCGATTGAGGCGATCTACCGCGGCGGGATCCGGGCGGCGGAGATCACGATGACGGTGCCGGGGGCGATCCGGGCGCTGGAGAAAATCGCGGACCAGTTTGGCGACCAGATTGTGCTGGGCGCCGGGACGGTGCTGGACGCGGAGACGGCGCGGGCGTGCATGCTGGCCGGGGCGGAGTTTTTCGTCACGCCGAGCCTGAACGTGAAAACGATCGAGCTGGCGCGGCGGTACTCGAAGGCGATCATGCCCGGGGCGTTGACGCCGACCGAGGTGCTGGCGGCGTGGGAGGCGGGCGGCGATGCGATCAAGATTTTCCCGGCGGGCGCGGTGGGCGGGGCCAAGTACATCAAAGCGCTGCGGGCTCCGTTTCCGCAGATCGAGATGGTGCCGACGGGCGGGGTGAACCTGGAGACGATTGGGGAGTTCCTGAAGGCCGGGGCGTGCGCGGCGGGTGTGGGAGCGGAGCTGATCGACGCGGCAAACATCAAGGCGGGGAATTTTGCGGTGTTCGAGGAGCGGGCCCGGCAGTTCCTGCAGGCGGTGGCGGCGGCGCGCGGAGCGGCGGCGAAGTCCGGGAACTGAGACGGCTTAAGCGAAGAGACGGTCGAAGATCTCGCGCGTGCGGTGGCGCATGTGAGCGAGGGTGGCGGCGAGCGGCTGGTGGTGGAGGTGGGGCTGGGTCCAGCGGTGGACCAGCGCGGTGACGGCGTCGAGGTGGGTGTCGGCGGCGGGAAGGGTGCCGCCGGCGTGGCCGGAGTAAACGCGGAGGCCGTGATCGACGGCGCGGTAGAACGTGGCGGTGTCGCGGAGGAACTCGGCGTCGGCGCGGTCGAGGTGGCCCATTTTTTCGACGACGTCGATACGGGCGGGGGTATTGAGGACCTTGAAGAAAATGCCCGCGCCTTTGAGGCGGAGATAAAGGAGCAGGAAGTCGATGTCGTAGTAGGCGCCGGCACCCGCCTTGAGGGGGTTGGTGGGGCCCTGCTCTTTTTCCAGGCGCATGCGCATGCTGCGGAGGTCTTTGCGGGAACGGCCGCCCTGGCCGTAGCGCCGCCAGTCGACCTCTTGCAGCTCGTTGAGGAAGCGGGTTGCGCCTTCGATGTCGCCGGCGACGGCGCGGGATTTCATGTACGAGATGCCTTCCCAGGCCTCGGCGTGGCGGGCGAAGTAATCCATGAAGGAGGATTCGGGCTGGACGAGCGTGCCGGCGCTGCCGTTGGGGCGAAGGCGCGTATCGACGCTGAAGAGCTGGCCGTCGCCGGTGTAGGCGGTGAGGATGTCAATGAGGCGGTTGGCGGCGCGGGTCCAGAAGACGTGCTCGGAGTTGTCGGCGTCGGGGAGGACGAAGATGAGGTCGGCGTCCGAGCAGAGATCGAACTCGCGCATGCCGAGGCGGCCGAGAGCGACGACCATCATCTGGTGGGAGGGAACGTAGGCCGGGCCGGCGGGAGGGTGAGCTTCGAGCGTCTGGGCGACAGCCATCCGATAGGCCGCGCGGATGGCGGCGTCGGCGAGGCTGGAGGTTTGCTCGAGGGTATCGAAGACGGGCACGGCCGAGCAGATGCTGGCGGCCTGGATGCGGAACATGTTGCGGCGAAAGGAGCAGCGGAGGCTGGCGGCGTCGGAGGGGAGCTCGTCGAGGGCGGAGAAATCGCCGGGCAGGTGTTCGAGTTCTTCGAGCAGGCCGGGGTCGCGGGCGAGCTGTTCGGCGAAGAAGGGGCTGAGGTCGATGATGTCGAGGGCGCGGCGGGCCACTTCGGGGTGGGCTTCGACGGCGGCGAGGACGCCAGGGGTTTGCGAGGCGCGGTCGAGGAAATATTCAAACAGCGCGGCGCCACGGCGGAGGGGATGGGAGGCGAGCGCGGCGGCGAAGGCCGGGGAGAGCGTATCGAGGGCGCGGACAAGGTTGCCGCGGGGCGCGACGGCGGGCGGCGGAGAGTCCCAGGAAGAAGCCGGGAGCGGGGCGGGAGCGGGCGCGAGGGCGTAGTAAGTGGGGCGCTGGGCGTGGATGACGCGCTGGTAGATTTCGAGGACCGCTTCGAGGTGAGCGTTGAGCTGTTGGAGCAGGTCGGCGGCGGAGGGCTCGGGAGCGCCGGGCGAGCGGGGCATGCGGCGGGCGAGGATTTCGAGCTCGCGGGGATCGGAGGGGAGCGAGTGGGTCTGGCGGTCGTCGGCGGCTTGCAGGCGGTGTTCGAGGTTGCGGAGGAACTGGTAGGCGGCGGCGAGGCGGCTGTATTCGGAGGCCGACAGCAGGTTCTTGTCGCTGAGGCGGGACAGAGCGAGCAGCGTGCCGCCGTGGCGGACCCAGGGCGCGCGGGCGCCGTGGAGGCGCTGGAGGCACTGGGCGAGGAACTCGATGTCGCGGATGCCGCCGGGGGCGAGCTTGACGTCGAGCGAGGTGGAGCGGCCGCGGCGGGCGGCGAGTTTCTCGCTGATTCGCTCGCGGGTTTCCGAGACCACTTCGACGGCGGAGAAATCGAGAGTGCTCGAGTAGGTGCGGGGCTCGACGGCTTCAAGCAGGCGCCGGCCGGTTTCGCGGTCTCCGGCGGCGATGCGGGCCTTGATCATCATCTGCAATTCCCAGTCGCGGGCGCGGGACCGGTAATACTTGAGAGCGCCGTCGAGAGACATGCAGACTTCACCGAGGCTGCCGTCGGGGCGGAGGCGGAGATCGACGCGATAGCACATGCCCTCGGCGGTGTAGATGGAGAGCAGGTCGCTGTACTGATTGGCGATTTTCTTGAAGAACTCTTTGTTGGACAGCGGCGCAGGGCCCGTGGTTTCGCCGTTGCCGGTGTAGACGAACATCAGGTCGATATCGGAGCTGTAGTTGAGCTCGCGGCCGCCGAGTTTGCCGAGCGCGACGACGGACATGCCGCAGGGCTGCCGGGTGCCGTCGGGGGCGTGGACGGCGGGGGCGCCGTGCCGCGCGGCGAGGTCGTCGAACAGCCACTGGTAGGTGGTCTCGAGGATGGCGTCGGCGAGGGAGGAGATTTCCTCGGTGATCTCGGCGAGGCCGGCCAGGCCGAGGACGTCGCGGACGAGGATTCGGAGGAGTTGGCGCCGGCGGAAGCGGGCCAGTTGAAGCGGCTCGGGGCGGCCGCCGCACTCGCGGTCGAGGATTCCGCGCAGCAGGAGGGTGAACTCGGGGGCGCTGCGAACAAGGTCGGCGCCGTCAATTTCGCAGAGCCAGTCGGGGTGTTCGAGGCAGCTCTCGGAGAGGAAGCGGCTGTGAGCGAAGACGGCGCAGGCGGCGCGAAGGTGGAACGCCGATGCGATGAGAGAGGCGAAAGGCTCGGGATGGCGGAGGCGGAAGGCGGCTAGGTAATGGAGAAGCTGGCTGGGGGCGGGGCTGGAAGCGACGAGGGACTCGAGGCGTTTGCGCGGCTCATCGCCGAGGTTTCTGCAGGCGGCGTGCAGATCCGCAAGGGCGCGCGTGGAACCGGCGAGGTGGGGAGAGAGAAGATGAGATGGCATGCAGGCTAGACGGCGTGGTCCACCAAGGTAATTGTATCGCGAAGGCGAACCGGGCCGGGCTCGACAACGCGGGCGTAGAAACCGCTGAGGCCCCAGGCGGGGGCATGTGTGTCGCCGCGTTGAACGGCGGGACTGAACACGGCGCGGCGCAGTCCCTTGCCGTAGACGTCGAGGGCGGCGCAGGGCTCGCGGAGGCCGGTGAGCTCGATGAGAGCGGCGCCGGCGCGGTATCGCTGGCCGGGGCGGAGGAGGCGGCGGTCGAGGCCTTCGACGGTGAGGTTTTCGCCGAGAGCTCCGGGGTACAGGGCGAAGCCGAGGGCGCGGAGCTCGTCGATGGATTCGAGAGTCAGCAGGAGAACGGCCTTGCGGGGTCCGCCGTGGATGCGGGGATGGGCCCAGGAATCGCCGGCCAGGCCGAGAGGAGTGACGGAAGCTTCGGCGATGGCAAGCTTGGGAAGGCCGCCGGGGGAGATGTTGATGCTGCAGATGGTGCCATTCACGGAGCGCCTACCCTGGGATACCACAGGCAGGGAGGCGGTGCGCGAAGGCAGCCCGGGCCCGGGGCATGGGCCGTTCGATAGAGTGTATAGGTGCGCGGCGCCGCCGATGCCGCTGGCGCCGTGCCCGGGGGAAGTGGATGTCAGGCGCATGGAAGTTCTATTCGAGGCCGGGCGCGCGGCGGCGCCAGCCCTCATCGTAGCGGCGATTTGTGACAGTGGATTGAAGGGCGGATTTCCGGCGCCTGACAATTGGGAGTAACGAGGAGAATACAGAGGAAAATGAGTGGTGCATCTCAGTGGAGCCGGTGGAATGTGAGTGAGGAAATATGAGACGGAAGGTTCTGGGGTTTCATCAGGACGAGGCGGGTGAGTGGGTGGCGGAGATGGAGTGCGGGCACGAGCGTCATGTTCGGCACCAGCCGCCGTGGACGAACCGGCCGTGGGTGTTGTCGGAGGCGGGGCGGGCGAGTTTTGTGGGCCGTGAGCTGACGTGCGCGTTGTGTGCGCCTCCGCGGGGCGGGGGCGGCGAGACACAGTAGCCGGAATGCCATACAATGGCGGCAGGTGAGGAAGGAGATCGGCATGGCGATGGCCGGAGCGGTGGTGCGTATGGCGATGGCGCTGGGGTGGTGCGCGCTGGCGGCCGCCGGGGGGACGGGCGCGAAGCCGGAGGTGACCTTCAGCCGCGACGTGGCGCCGATCTTCTACCGGAACTGTGTGGTCTGCCATCATCCGAACGACGTCGCGCCGATGTCGCTGGTGACATACAAAGACGCGCGTCCATGGGCGGCGGCGGTGCGCGAGGCGGTGGCTAAGCGAACGATGCCGCCGTGGCACGCCGATCCGTCGGTCGGGGTATTCCGCAACGACGCGCGCCTTGCGCCGGCCGATATCGCGACCATCGAGGAGTGGGTGAAGAGCGGGGCGAAGGAAGGGAATCCGGCGGACTTACCGCCGGCGCCGGTGTTTCATGACGGCTGGCACATGCAGCCGGACGTGGTGCTGGCGATTCCTCCGGAGCAGGTGGCTTCGGGCGCGCAGGACGAATACGAATACATTTATGTGCCGACCGGTTTCACCGAGGACAAATGGGTGCAGGTGGCCGAAGTGTTGCCGGGCGACCGGCGCGTGGTGCACCATGCGACGGTGAGCGTGGTGAGCGCCGATGCGGTGCCGAAATCGCAGGCCAATCGGGAAAAGTCGGCCGCGGGCGGAAATAAATATCGCTACACGACGGGGAAGGTACAGCACTTGCGGCCGGAGGTGCCGGTGGTGGACGACGGCTGCGCGGACGCGGGCGGCGGCGCGCTGCCGGGCGAAGGGCAGTACGTGAACCGGGTGCCGGCCATCTATCTGCCGGGGCATTTGCCGGAGGTGCGGCCGCCGGGGTACGCGCTCAAGATACCGGCGGGTTCGTATTTGCAGTTTCAGATTCATTACAGCAACCGGCTGGGAAAAACGGTGACGGATCGCACGGCCATCGGGATTCAATTTGCGCGGGAGCCGGTGACGCACGAAGTGGCGCAGTACGAGATCTGGAACAACCTGTTCCTGATTCCGCCGGGCGACGGCGACCATCGTGTTACGTCGTGCTTCACGCTGCCCAAGGACGTGACGGCGGTGGCCTACACGGCGCACATGCACTACCGGGGCAAGAGCATGAAGACGGAGGCGATCTATCCGGACGGGCGGCACGAAATGCTGTTTTCGGTGCCGAAGTACGATTTTCACTGGCAGGAGACGTATTTTCTGGAGCGGCAGTTTGTGCTGCCGAAAGGAACGAAGCTGGTGACGACGGCGTATTTCGACAACTCGGTGAACAATCCGCTGAATCCGAATCCGGCGAAGGCGATCCGCTGGGGTGAGCCGAGCGACGAGGAGATGATGGGCTTCTGGCTGGCGTTTTCCGACGTGAGTCCGGCCGGGGAGCGGGCCTCGGGCGGGCGCTAAGGCCGCCGGGCCCGGCGGGCAACTGTCATCGGCGATGGAGACCGCGGGGGAGCAACGACGACCGGGCAGGGAACCTTTTCTCAGCGTGCACGCGGTGACGGTGTTCGTGCGGGATCAGGAGCGCAGCGCGCGGTTTTACATCGAGAAGCTGGGATTTCAAATCGCCTTCGACGCACGGCTGCAGTCGGGGCGGCGTTGGGTGGCGGTCGGGCCGGCCGACGGGAACACGGTGCTGGCGTTGGTGGAGCCGAAGCCCGGCACGGCCGAGGAGCGGATGATCGGGCGGTCGACCGGAGTTGTCTTCGTTACCGACGATGTGTTGTCGAAGTACACCCAATGGAGCAGGAGGGGCGTGAATTTCCGTCACTCGCCGCGGCTGAGGCGGGTGAAGTTCGACAAGACCGAGCCGGCGGCCGGGCAGGAGGAGCCGTGGGGCAGCGTGTTCACGCGATTCGAGGATGTGGATGGGAACAGTTTCACGCTGGTGAGCTTTGACGAAGTGAGCCGGGCGGTGGAGGCGGAGCGCCGGGCGGCGGCGCGGAAACTGGAGGCCGAGCGGCAGGCGGCGCGCGAGATGGAAATTGCGCGGGAGGTTCAGGCGAGGCTGTTTCCGCAGGGCCTGCCGCCGGCCTCGACGCTCGAGTACGCGGGCATCTGCATCCAGGCGCGGCAGGTGGGCGGGGATTACTACGATTTTCTGAGTCTGGGCCAGGGGCGGCTGGGGCTGGTGGTGGGAGACGTGGCGGGCAAAGGGATTGCCGCGGCGCTTTTAATGGCCAATCTGCAGGCGAACCTGCGCAGCCAGTGCGCCATCGCGCTCGATGAGCCGCGCCGGTTTCTCGAGTCGGTGAACCGGCAGTTTCACGAGAACACGATCGAGGGCGCGTACGCGACGCTGTTCTTTGCCGAATACGACGATCAGGCGATGCGGCTGCGCTATGCCAACTGCGGGCACTTGTGCGGGCTGCTGCTGCGCCGCGGCGGGCGGATGGAGCGGCTGGATTCGACGGCGACGGTGCTCGGGCTCTTTCCGGAGTGGGAGTGTGCGATCGGGGATCTGAGCCTGGAGGCGGGCGACGTGCTGGCGCTCTATACGGACGGAGTGACCGAATCGTTCGACGCGGCCGGCGAGGAGTTCGGCGAGGAGCGCCTGTGCGGGGCCCTGCGGCGTTACGCTGCACTGCCGGCCAAGGCGATGCTGGACGAGATTCTGGCCGAGGTGAGAAGGCACAGTCCGGACGAGCAGCGGGACGACATCACGCTGCTGGTGGCGCGGTGCCGGGGAAAAGCGGCGGGATAGGACGGGTTCAGACGGCGACGATGGCGGCGCTGACCGGTTTGGATCCGACCGGGATGAGAGTGAAGAGGGCGGCCGAGCGGGCGCGGGTGCGGGTGATGCTGGGGATCCATATGACGCCCATGTCGCCGGAGCCCTGATTGAGGACGAGGGCGTACTGGTAGTCGGGGGTGACGGCGATGAAAGAGGGGTCGGTGCCGGCCGGGGCGACGGCGACGACCTTGCGGCTCTCGATGTGGAGGATGCTGACGTCGCTCGAGCGGGAGTTGGCGATGAAGAGGAGCTCCGGTGTGACGGCCATGGCTCCCGGGGCGCGACCGGCGAGCACGGTTTCGCCGACCTGGGGCGTGAAGTACGGATAGACGATGATGACGGCGTCGCCGCCCTCGCCGGTGACGAAAAGCTGGCCGCCGTCGGCATTGAAGCAGAAATGATCGGGCCGGACCGCGAGGGGGAGCTTGACGACGAGGCGCCCGGTGGCGGACTGGTAGATGTTCAGCATGCGCTCGCCGGTGTTGGCGGCGATGAGCTGGCTGGAATCGGACTGAAAGCGGAGGATGCCGGCGGGGGACCCGAGCGAGATGGCGCCGGCGGAGGCACGGGCGGCAAGGTCGATGCGTTCCAGAAAACCGTGGGAGCCGTAGCTGACGGCGAGCCAGCGGCCGTCGGGCGACACGTCGGCGTCGAAGGGGTCGGCGGGCAGAGGGAGCTGCCATTGAAGCCGGAGCGAGGCGGTGGAGACGGAGATCAGGCGGCGGGGACTGAGGCAGAGCACGTAGAGGCTCTGGCCGTCGCGGGACAGGCGCATGGTGACGGCCTGATCGGCGAAGGAGGCGGCGCGGGCGACGGCGAGCTTTTCGGTGACGATCTCATGGATGCGGGCGTTGCCGGGAGAGAGGACGAAGACGCGGGCGCCGGCATCGGCCGGAAGGATGGCGGAGGGTTCGCCGTCGAGCGGGATCTGCTTGGCGACGGCGAAAACACCGAGGTCGACCGCGGCGACGGCGCGGCCGTCGTGATTGGCGACGAAGGCGAAGCCGGAGAAAGTGCGGCGCGGGCGGCAGGCGGCGAGGAATGAGGCAGGGAGGGCGAGCAGCGTGCGGCGGGTAAGGAAGTCCAACACAAGATTGTATCCGGGCATGGGCGGGCGGAGCGCGGAACATGTCGACCAACCGCGTCCGGGCGCTGCCTTCGGTCCGGCGGCGGTCCGCCCGGCGGGAGGGAAACCCTGCCGCAAAGGGGCTTGACATGGGAAAAAGGCGGGAATAGGCTGCTGAAAGGATCCGGTTTCCGGAATCGGAAAGTGAGGCGGCGATGTCACTGGTCCGTAGCGGAGGGTTTTGGGCGGCGGTCGTGCTGGCCGGGTTGTCGGGTGGGACGTTTGCGCGGGGGCAGACGAGCACGCGGCTCGAGTTTGCGAATGACCAGCCGGGGAGCCCGGTCGAGGTCACGAGTGCGACTTCGACGCAGAAGTGCATCTTCGATGAAGTCCGGATCAAAAACGTTTCCGATCACGTGGTGAGGGTGGTGAAGCTGGGGATCATGCTCTATCCCGTGCCGGAGGCGGGGCAGCGATACGACATGCGCAAAGGGGTGCTCATCGAGGGGCTTCCCTATTCGACCGGGGAGTTGCAGCCGGGTGAGACGACGCTGCTCACGCTGCACTTTGTGCCGACGCCGGACCTGCTGGCCCGAGAGGAGAAGAACGGCTGGACGGAGTCTTTGGCCGATCTGGGCGTGATGAAGGTCGAATACGAAGAAGGGGAGTACGTCTACGACCCGAATGCGCATCACGGATTCCGGAGCAAGCCGCTGGAGGTACCGGTGGCGCGTGCGGCGGCGCGGCGGGACGGCGCTTCGGGGAGACCGCTTTTCGCGGGATACACGGCAGAGCCGGGCGTCGCGGGGCCGTATTGCGGAGACGGCGCGGCGGGGTGCGCCGGCTGCGGAAGTGCGGCGGGCAACTGCGCGTGGCCGGATTCGCCCTGGCACTAGAGAGCCCGGCGGGCGAACGAATTTGACGGGCGGCGTGTGCTACCCTTGGACAAGACTGCGTCGAGCCCCTTCCTTTTTCTCGCGAATTGACCATGGAGATTCGGAATTCGGGCGGCCGAGCTGCCTAAAAAGTCCATGAATTTCCGGTCTATTTTCAGCTTATTTTCCTCCGATCTGGCGATCGACCTCGGTACGGCGAACACGCTGGTGTTCGCTCGGGGGAAGGGGATTGTCGTCAACGAGCCGTCCATCGTTGCGATCAACAAGAACAACGGCGAAGTCGAGGCGGTGGGCAAGGAGGCCAAGGACATGCTTGGCCGCACGCCGGGCAACATCGTGGCGATACGCCCGATGAAGGACGGCGTGATTGCCGATTTCAAGGTCACCGAACGGATGTTGAACTACTTCATCCTGAAGGCGCACGGGCGCAAAATGCTGGTGCATCCGCGGATCGTGATCGGGGTGCCGAGCGAGATCACGCAGGTGGAAAAGCGCGCGGTGATCGATTCGGCCTATCGGGCCAAGGCGAGCGAAGTGCACCTGGTGGAGCAGGCCATGGTGGCGGCGATCGGCGCCGGGCTGCCGATCACGGAGCCTTCGGGCAACATGGTGGTGGACATCGGCGGGGGCACGACCGACGTGGCCGTGATCTCGCTGTCCGGCATCGTGTACTCGCGATCGGTGCGTGTGGCGGGCAACGAGATGGACGACGCCATCATGCAGTACCTGAAGCGGAAGTACAACTTGCTGGTGGGCGAGCGGACGGCGGAGGCGATCAAGATCCAGATCGGCTCGGCGTACCCGCTGGATGCGCCGATGACGATGGAGATCAAGGGGCGGAACCTGATCGAGGGCGTGCCCAAGACGATCACCATCGAGGACAGCGAGATCCGCGAGGCGCTGTCGGAGTGTGTGGCGACGATCATGAACGCCATCCGCGTGGCTCTGGAGCGGACGCCTCCGGAGTTGAGCGCCGACATCAGCGATCGCGGCATCGTGCTGACCGGAGGCGGGGCGATGCTGAAGAACCTGGACCGCCGGATTCGGGAGGAGACCGGGCTGCCGGTCTCGATCGCCGAGGACCCGCTGGCGAGCGTGGTGCTGGGCACCGGAAAAATGCTCACCGATTTCAAGCTATTGCGGCGAATCGCCATCGAATAGCCGGGACTCCGCCGGGCGAGACAGGCGAGGCGCGCGGGCGGATCGAATAGACTAAAAGCAGGGACGCCGCCCGAGGTTATGGATTCATTTCTCAGCCGTTACCGCAACCTGACGGTACTGCTGGTTGTGATCATCGCGCAGCTTGTGCTGCTGGGCTACCAGGTGCGCACCAGCCAGGACGTAAGGCTGATCCGCGTCTGGTCGGTATCGGCGGTGACGCCGCTGGCACAATTGATGGAGGCGATGCGCAGCCACACCTTCGGGGTATTCGGAAATTATTTCGTGCTCCTCGGCGTGCGCGAGCAGAACGAGCAGCTCAAGGACGAGGTGGGCCGGCTGAAGATGCAGAATCATTTTCTGCGGACCCAGCTTTCCGACGCGGACCGGGCGCGCGCGCTGACGGCTTTTCAAGCCGAGACGCCGTCGCGGACGCTGGCGGCGCGGGTGATCGCCAATGGCACGGGCGCCAATTCGGCCACGGTGTTCATCGACCGCGGCTCGCGCGAGGGCATTGAGAGCGGCATGGCGGTGGTGACTCCGGACGGGATCGTGGGGAAAGTAGTGGGGGCGTATCCGACATCGTCGCTGGTGCTGCTGGTGACCGACCCGACATTTGCGGCCGGCGTGATCTCGCAAAAAAATCACGTTTCGGGAACGCTGAAGGGGCAGGGCCACGGAACCTGCATGGTGGACTACATCCAGAACGAACAGAAGGTGGATGTGGGCGAGTGGTTTTACACGTCGGGCTTCGACCGGGTGTTTCCGCGTGGGTTTCCGGTGGGGCAGGTGACGGTGGCGCGGTCCGGGCGGGGCGGCAAAGAGGTTTATTTGAGTCTATCGGGGCTGCAGGGGGTGCCGGAGGAGGTGCTGGTGGTGCTGGAGGGCGTGCACCAGAAGATTCCGGAGAATCCGCCGGCGGCGCCGGGAGTTCACCTGATGGCGCCTCCCGAGATCGAACAGGCGGCTGGGGCGGCGGATCAGCCGCGGGCGTTGACCACGGCGGCCGACCAGTTGGAGCAGACCTACCGGAAGATCGGCGCGGTGGAGAATCACCAGTACGGCGTCTCGCCCTCGATTCCGAACTTCAATGCCCGGCCGCCGGGCTCGCCCGCCGTTACGCCGGCTCCGAAGCCGCCGGCCGCCGAGGGGAGCACCGCGGTGGCGGCGTCCGGGGCGGGCGCGTCCGGGGTGGGAACGGGGAGCGCGGCAGCCAGGCCGGCGACGCCCGGCGCGCCGGCGGCGGGCACGCCTCCCAAGCCGGCAGGCCTGGGAACCGTGGGCGGCGGAACGAATCCGGGAGCCAAGAACGCCAAGCCGGGTCTCGAGGCGGGGCGCCCAGCGGCCACGCCGGGGCTGCAATCCGGAGTTGGCACGGCGCCCGCGGGAAGCGCGAAGCCCAAGAGCGCGTCCGCGGGAGCGGCGAAACCTGCCGCTCCGCCTCGTAAGCTGACCGCGCCGCTGCTGGTGACCGACCCCACCGACGCCGACCCGGCGGCGCCCGATGTTTTTAATACTCTCGAGAAGCCGAAATCTGATAAGCCCGCCCCGACGAAGCCCGGCGCGCCGCCGGAGCCCAAGCCCCAATGAGCGACTTCAGCGAGCGGCTGCTCACCGAGCCCCGCAAGCGGCACAGCGGCCGGCTCCAGCCGGTGACGCTGGTGGTAGCGCCGCTGGCGACGATCCTGTTCCAGGTTTACGTGCCGCGCTTTTTCCCGTTTCTGTCCTACCTGGAACTGCCGCTGCTGGTCACGCTGCATTTTGCCCTGCGGCGGCGGAGTCCGCTTTCGGCAGTGTTTTACGGAAGCGCGATCGGGCTGCTACAGGATTCGCTTTCCAACCTGCCGCTGGGCATGTACGGCATCGTGAAGACGCTGGTCGGCTATTTCGCGGCCAGCGTGAGCCAGAGGTTCGAGGTGGAGAATCCTGTGGTGACGGTGGTGCTGGCGTTCTTCTTTTACTTCTTCCACCAGTTCTTCTACTGGGTGCTGGCGCGAGCGCTTCTCGGGCAGCTCATTGCGTTCGATCCGCAGCAGACACTGATGTTCGGATTGCTAAACGCGGTGGTGGCGCTGCCGTTCTTCCGCATCTTGGATAAACTAAAAGAGGCGGGCTAATGCGGCGCGCCCACCCGTGACCCCCATCGGCGAGCGAGAACCGGAATCCGTACACGAACATCGCCCGCTGCGGCCGGAGACCAACTTCGCCTCGGCGAAAATCGCGATTTTCCAGTATGCGGCCGTCGGAGTTTTTGTGCTGCTGGTGGCGCGCTTCTGGGACCTGCAGGTGAAAAATCCCGGGGTCTATCAGGAGCGGGCCGAGCAGAACCGTATTCGCGCGATCCCGGTTCCGGCGCCGCGCGGACGCATTCTCGACCGCGACGGCCGCATCATCGTCGATAACCATTCCTCCTACACTCTGCTGTTGAACCGCGAGAACCTCAAAACCGCACATTTGAAGGAAATCGCCGACGGGCTCGACCTCGATTACGACCAGCTTGTGGCGCGGCTGGAGAAGTTCAAGCGCCGTCCCAGCTACGAGCCGGTGGTGATCAAGGAAGAGCTGACGCCGCAGGAGCTGGAATTTGTCGACTCGCACCGCGACCCCGGGACGTTTCCGGAGCTGATGCTGATCAAGGCGCAGCGGCGGCTCTATCCGCGCGACGGGCTGGGGGCGCACGCCATCGGGTACGTCGGCGAGGTGAGCGAGGCGGAGCTCGATTCGCCGGACTTCGCCAAGTACGAGCAGGGCGAGATCATCGGCAAGGACGGCCTGGAACGGCAGTACAACGACACGCTGATGGGCGTGGACGGGCAGCGGCGCGTGGTGGTGGACAACATGGGGCGCGAGCGCGAGGTGCTGGACGACAAGCCTGCCGTGCCGGGACACGATCTGCAAACGACGCTCGATCTGGACCTCCAGGTGGTGGCCGAGCTCGGCCTCGGGGACCGCGAAGGGGCGGTGGTGGCGCTGGATCCGCGGACGGGCGAGGTGCTGGCGATGGTGAGCAAGCCGGAGTTCGATCCGAACATGTTTTCGGCGCGCATCAAGACCAAGGACTGGAGCGCGCTGGTTCAGAACCCCGACAAGCCGCTGCTGAACCGCGCCATCCAGGCGCAACTGGCGCCGGGTTCGACCTTCAAGCCGCTGATGGCGATGGCGGGACTCGAGACGGGCGTCATCGACGACGGCTTCCGGGTGCATTGCAGCGGCGGCGCGTCGTTTTACGGGCGCTGGTTCAAGTGCTGGCAGAAGCACGGCCACGGCGAGGTGGACGTGCACCGGGGCATCGTGCAGTCCTGCGACGTCTTCTTTTACACGGTGGGCAACAAGCTGGGTATCGACCGCATCGCGCAGTACGCCGAGATGGCGGGGCTGGGGCACAAGACGGGCGTGGATCTGCCGCACGAAGCCGACGGCATCATGCCGTCGACGCGATGGGTGATGAGGAATTATCACCGCAAATGGTACGCCGGCGAGACGATCTCGGTGTCCATCGGCCAGGGCGCTGTGGCGGTTACGCCGCTGCAGTTGGCCTCGGCCATCGGAGGAATCGTCGAAGGCGGAGTGTGGAAGACGCCGCATCTGGTGCGCGATCCGATGCACGCGGTGGCGTTTCGCAAGGGCGATCTGAAGCCGGAGAACGTGGCGCAGGTGATTGCGGGCATGTACGGGGTGGTGAACGAGGGCGGAACGGGCGGCTCGGCGCGGCTGCCGGGAATCGCGGTCTGCGGGAAGACGGGTTCGGCCCAGGTGGCATCGAACGAATTGGTGAAGAGCCTGAAAGGCAGCAAACTGGCGGGCTCGCTGAAGGACAATGGCTGGTTTGTGGGTTTCGCGCCGCGGGACAACCCGGAGATCGTGGTGGTGGCTCTGGTTCAGGGCGGCATGCACGGGACGGTGGCGGCGCCGATTGTGCGGGACGTCCTGAAGGCATACTTCGACAAGCGCGCGCGGCAGATGCAGCCGCTGCCGGAACTGGCCTGGATGCGGGTTCCGGCGCCGGCCCCTCCGGCGGCGCCGCGCAAGCCGGAACCGGCCACGCCGCCCGCCGAAGCCGACATGGAGGACCACTGATGGCAACCTACCGCTCAATCCGCGATTACGACTGGGTGCTGCTGATTGTGGCCTTCGCCATTTGCGCCGTGGGCGTGCTGCAGATTTTCAGCGCCACGCTCGACACGCCCTGGCGCGATGCCTGGTGGAAGCAAGTGATGTGGATCGGTCTCGGAGTGCTCCTGATGTGGTTTTCGGCTTCCATCGATTACCACACGCTGCTGGCGCGGGTGCCATGGCTTTATGCATTGTCGATTCTGGGCCTGGTATCGACGTTCATCATCGGAAGGCGCGCCTATGGATCGCAACGGTGGATCGGCGTGGCGGGTGTGCGGCTTCAGGTGTCGGAATTTGTCAAACTGGTGATAATATTGCTAGTAGCCCGGTACCTTTCGGATCTGAAGACGGAGCGGCTGGAGCCGCGTGACTTATTGAAATTGGGAGGGTTAATCGCCCTGCCGATGCTCTTGGTGGTGAAACAGCCGGACTTGGGTACGGCGCTCACGTACCTGCCGATTCTGGTAGTGGGTGTGTTTCTGGCGGGATTGAAGTGGCAGCATGCGGTGATTCTGGTGGCCTCGATCGCGTTAATTCTGCCGGCCGGATATTATGTGCTGCGAGATTATCAAAAGGAGCGGCTGTTGAGTTTTCTGGACCCGAGCCGCGACCCGAGGGGTTCCGGCTATCAGGTGATCCAGTCGGAGATCGCCGTGGGCGCAGGCGGGATCTGGGGCCAGGGAGTGACGCGGGGCACGCAGACGCAATTGCGGTTTCTGCCGGTTCCGCACACGGATTTTATCTTTTCGGCTTTTGCCGAAGAGCATGGTTTCGTCGGTGTCGTCGTTGTGATGGGTTTGTACTTTTTGTTGTTGATGCAGATCGTTCAGAACGCGCAGACCGCGCCCGACCGCGCGGGACTGTATATCTGTATGGGTATTGGCGCATTATTGCTGTTTCATTTGTTGGTGAACGTCGGAATGGTGGTGGGGCGGATGCCGGTGACCGGGATTCCGCTGCCCCTCATGAGCTCGGGCGGATCCAACATTCTGTCGGTATTTATGATGCTGGGGCTGGTGAATAACGTGCGGCTCCGGCGGTTTGTGAATTGAAGCGGGCCGGGAGCATGGTCGGTCTTCATGGGACAAGCGAAGTTCGCGAGTTTTGGCTGAATCGAGATTTTACGGACGGAGCCGGACACAATCCGGGGGCCGTTCGGGAGTAGTTTGGTCGTTGCCGGCCGGTTGGCTGTGGAATTCTCAGCCCGGACCGAGCAGGGACGGCAGTCACCAACAAGCCAAGGCCGGGAAAACGGTCTCAATTTGAGATCACCCGGCCGGATGACTCGAAGCGCCGCGCTAGCCCCGCAAGACTCCGTGTTTCCGCCGAAGGAAGAAGCGGAGAATCATCAATGAGCAAGGAACTTGTGATCTCGGCGAATCGCCACGAGACGAAAGTGGCGATTCTTGAAGACGATCAACTGGTAGAGATTTACTTCCAGAGAGCGAACGAATACTCGCTGGCTGGGAGCGTGCATAAAGGGCGCGTGACGCGGGTTCTGCCCGGAATGCAGTCGGCGTTTGTGGACGTGGGCCTGGAACGGGACACGTTCTTATACGTGTCGGATTTCTTCGAAGAGCAGGGTGAGGATGTGGACCGCGTGGCGCCGGTGCGGGAGGAGCGGGTGCGCGCCGAAAGGGCGCCGCGTCTGGAGGCTCCGCCGGTGATGGAAGGCGCTCCGCCGGCGGCGGCCGGAGAAGCTCCGGCCAGCGGAGAGAGGGTCGAGCGGGAGCGGCCGGACGATGCGGACGGCCGGGACCGGCGCAACCGCCGTTCGCGGCGGAGGCGGAACCGGGGACGCGGCTTCCCGGACTCGAAATACGCCGGCGGCTTGCCGGCCGAGGGCGAGTCGGCAGAGGCGCCGGCCGGCGAGGAGCGGGAGGAGCCGGCGGCGCGGCCGGATTCGGAATTCTTTCTGCTGCCCGGTGAGTCGCTGGCCAAATACCGCTCCGGCGGTGCATCGGAGGCCTCCGGCGCCGCAGTTTCGCCGATCGAGGACGAGGAAGCGGAATTGGGCGAAGTGCCCGAGCCGGATGCCGACGAGGGTACCGAGGAAACCGACGAACGCACGGAGGCCGAGCAGGCGCGCGAAGAGGCGTCGGAGGCGTTCCGCTTCAACCTGACCGACGAAGGCGAAGAGGCGCAGGCGGCCGCCGAGCGGGCGATGGAGCCAGAAGCGGAAATGGCGGAGACGGCGGCCGCGGCGGCGTTGGAGTCCGAGGCGGCGGGCGAGGCGTCGGTTGAGGAGGAGCAGGAGGAAGAGACTCAGGCCGCCTCCGAGCAGGACGGGGAGACCCCGGTCGAAGCCGAAGAGACGGAAGCCGGGGAACCCGGAGCCGCCGGCGAAGGAAGGCGGGAACCGGCGCTGGCTTCGCGGGCCGAAGTGATGGGGCGTCCGGAAGCCGGGAGCGCTCAGGTGCGCGGCGAGCCGGGCGGACGGTATCTGCACCGCGGATCGCGGCGCATGCGGCGGCGCGGCCGGGGCGGCGCGGGCGGCGGCCGTCAGGAGGAGCGCGGCGACCGGCGCTACGACGAACCGAGACGGACCGAGGCGCCCGCCGAGGCCGGCACAGCATTGCCGGTGGAAGCGCCGCCGGCCGGAAGGGGCGAACGCCCGGAGCGCGGCGAACGCGGCGAGAGAAGCGAACGCCCCGAACGCGGCGAACGCGGGGAGAGAAGCGAACGCGGCGAGCGGAGTGACCGGGGGGAGAGAAGTGAGCGTGGCGAGAGAGGCGAACGCGGTGAGCGCGTCACACCTCTGCCTTCCATCACCGATCTGCTCAAAGAAGGACAGGAGATCATCGTCCAGATCGCCAAGGAGCCGCTCGGCCAAAAAGGCGCCCGCATCACGTCGCACATCGCTCTGCCCGGACGGTACGTCGTCTACATGCCGACGGTGGAGCACACCGGCGTTTCGCGCAAGATCGGCACCGACGAGGAGCGCCTGCGGCTGAAGAAGATTCTGCAGACGCACCGCGCCGGCATGCCCGGAGGTTTCATCCTGCGCACCGCGGGCGAAGGCCGCACCGAAGAAGAGATCGCCGCCGACATGAACTTCCTGTTCAATCTGTGGCTCGACATCCGGCAGAAGGCGGAAAAGCATCCGGCGCCGGCGCTGCTGCACCATGATCTCGACATTGTGCAGCGTATCCTGCGCGACCAGCTTACCGATTCGTTCAAGTCCATCTGGGTCGACAACGAAGAGGTGTACGAAAGCGTGCTGCGGTTCGTGCAGCGGTTTCAGCCGGCCCTTGTCGGCCGGGTGAAAATGTTCACCCGCCCGGAGCCGATTTTCGACGCTTTCGGCGTGTCGAGCGAACTCGAGAAGGCGCTGCGGCCCAAGGTGTGGCTGAAGTCCGGCGGCTATATCGTCATCAACCAGACCGAGGCGCTGGTGGCCATCGACGTCAATACCGGCAAGTACGTCGGAAAGTCGAATCGGCTGGAAGACACCATTGTCAAGACCAACAGCGAGGCGGTGAAGGAGATCGTGCGCCAGATTCGCCTGCGGGATCTGGGCGGCATCATCGTCGTCGATTTCATCGACATGGATGAGCGCAAGAACCGGCAGAAAGTGATGCAGGTGCTCGAAGAAGCCATGCGGAGCGACCGGGCGCCTTACAAAATTCTGCAGTTCAACGATTTCGGGCTGGTCACTATCACCCGGAAGCGGGTGAAACAAAGCCTGGAGCGGGCGCTGTGCTCGCCCTGCCCTTACTGCGAAGGCGCCGGCTACGTGAAGAGCGTGCAAACGACGGTGGGCGAAATTCTCCAGGAAGCCTACAAGATCCGGGCGGCGGTGGAGGGCAGCAAAGACGTCATCCTGCGCGTCCATCCGGAGGTCGGAAAAATGTTCAAGTCGAACAATAACAAATATTTAGAGGAACTTGAGGAGATCCTGGGAAGGCCCGTGATGGTGAAGGGCGACCCGACTTTGCACCAGGAAAAGTTCGACTTGGCTTAAACGCGCCTGCCGATGTCCCATTGTCGAGATAGAATGGGATCATTATGGCAGATTACGCAGTCCCCGAAGTCCTTGTCAGCACGGAATGGGTGGCCGCCCACCAGGCCGACCCGAATGTTCGTTTGGCGGAAGTGGACGTCGATACCAAGGCGTACGACGAGGGTCACGTGCCGGGCGCGATCGGGTGGTCGTGGGCGACCGAGCTCTGCGACACGGTGCGCCGGGACATTGTTTCCAAGCCGCAGTTTGAGAAGCTGATGGGCGCGGCGGGCATCGGGCCGGGAACGACCGTGGTGCTTTACGGAGACAACAACAACTGGTTTGCCGCTTGGGCGTTCTGGCAGATGAAGATCTATGGCCACGCCGACGTGCGGATCATGAACGGCGGGCGCAAGAAGTGGCTTGCGGAGGGGCGCGAGATTTCGCAGGAGCGGCCGCGGACTGCGCCGGTCGAGTATCGTGCGCAAGGGCCGGACCTTTCGCTGCGGGCATATCTTCCTCAGGTGCAGGACGCGGTGGCGCAGCGGACGGCGGCTCTGGTGGACGTGCGGAGCCCGCAGGAATTCACCGGCGAGATTCTGGCGCCGCCGGGGTTGCCCGAAACCTGCCAGCGCGGAGGGCACATCCCGGGAGCGCGAAACATTCCCTGGGGGAAGGCTTGCCGGGAGGATGGAACGTTCCGCAGCGTCGATGAGCTGAAGGCTCTGTACGGGGCCGACGGAATCGACGGGAGCCGGCCGGTGATCGCGTATTGCCGGATCGGAGAGCGGTCGAGCCACTCCTGGTTCGTATTGAAGTACCTGCTCGGCTATCAGAACGTGGTGAACTACGACGGCTCCTGGACCGAGTGGGGCAACCTGGTGGGCGCGGCTATCGAGACGAGCGCGGCCAAGGGAGCGGGCGCGTGAAGGCCGAAGAATACCGCGAGCGCCGGCTTGAGGTGGAGGGTTGGGAGGTGAACCTGACCAGCTACCGGATCGGCGCGATTTTTCACTGCCACGCCGACAACGTTTCGCCCGGCGCCAACATCGCCCGGACGCGGGGCGAGAGCCGCGAGGAAGCCGAGGAGAAGGCGCTGGAGCGCGCCCGGCAGCATTTGTCGCGCACGCGCCGGCGCGTAGTGTGAGGCGCGGGCGGAGCATTTGTTAGACTAACGAGAGGCGGGCGCGCGACGGCCCGCCGCATCCCCGGAGAGATGGCCGAGCGGTTGAAGGCGCACGCTTGGAAAGCGTGTATAGGGGAAACTCTATCGAGGGTTCGAATCCCTCTCTCTCCGCCATCATCAGACTCCCGAATACGAAGACCAGTCGAGGGTCGAGATCTACCGCGCCCGGAGAAGAGACGCCGGCAGGCGGAAGCGGTTTTCGAGTTGGCCTACTACGTTCGTCTCGATGGCGAAAAGGCTCCCCGCCAGGCGGTCGCCGGGCGGTGTGCCGTTGGCGGCGGTCGTGATGTAAAGCGCCTTGAGATCGGCGCCGCCGAAAGTGCAATTGGTGATGTTCGCCGTCGGCATCTCGATGACGCGGTCGATCGTGCCATCGGGCGCCACCCGGACAATGCAGGAGCCTCCGTAGCGGCAGTTCCACAAGTATCCTTCCGCATCCACGGTGGAACCGTCCGGAACGCCCCGGCCGAACCCGGTGAGAAACGGCCGTGAAGCCCCCAGGCTGCCGTCGAATTCGAAAGCGTCGATTTTGTCCTGGAGCGAATCGGCAAAATGGAATCGCTTGCCGTCGGGACTCCAGACAATGGTGTTCGAGATCCCGATCGTGTGGACGCACTCGGTGGCGACGCCGTTCGCATCGACCCGGTAAAGACGCCCGTCGGTGCCGCCTACTTCGCCGGCCGAGCCGTCGGAATTCACATTGTTCCGCATCGAACCGGCCCAGAGCGATCCGAAGCGGTCGATTCCGGCGTCGTTGAGACGGACGGCGGGCCAGCCGCCCAGGTGAAAGAACGGCTCGCTTCGCCGGTCCGGCAGGGGCTCCCACAGGATGGCGCCGCGGCCGAGTGTGACGACGAGGGTGTCGGAGTGATCGGTGAGGAGTACAGCCGTGACGGGCTCGTCAAACATCCATGTCTTCACGCAGCCGTCCCGCGGCGTGTAGCGATGAATCAGGAACCGGTTGATGTCCGTCCAGTAAACGGCCTCGTGGTCCGGATGCCAGACGACGCCTTCCCCGCATCGATCGCCTGTGGGCGCGATGCACTTCACTTCTCCCAAGCTCACACTTGATGGTGCCATAACAAAGGACTCATGCTCCGGTCCCCAGCCGCACGGAAACGCCGTGCCCGCCGCGCTGGTGAATGCGGAGGATTCCGCCGGAGCCGAGCGGCTGCCAACTCCATCCGGCATCCCCGGGATTTCCACCCGAAGGCAGCGCCTTGCCATCAACCTCGACCGAGGCCGGTTTCGATACCAGCCGCAACATCGAGGAGGCGTCGGAATCGAAGAGTGTGAAATCGATCCGGCGGGCGCCGTACCTGATGTCGCGGACCGCTGAGGTGGAGGACAGAAGATGCGGCTGCCCGGCTGGGGCGAGCTCGGGAAACGCGGCCATCGATCGCAGATAGTGCCGCACAAAATCGCCGTAGCCGTCGGTCCACCAAACCTCGTACGTTCTCGGATCGGGATACCGGCTCTTCCCGTCGTCGTCGACAAAGTAAGTGGCCCAGTTGAGCTGCCGTATGGCCATCTCTTTGTTCCGCAGGTCGCCGGTTTCGGCGGCGTAGCGAAGCTCGATGGAGGCGTGCCGCGACGTATGGCTCTGGCCCGGAATTCGATAGGCCGTCTGCTCGTCGATGACCAGCACGCCCAGGCTCGGGAGAAACGATGAGTTTCCCATGCTCCGTATCACCCAATCCTGGATGTGGCGAACGTCTTGTTTCCAGTTTTCATCCCAGGACTTGTTCTCCATCAGATACCAGGCGAAGGTGCCGGCGTTGATCTGTGTGTCCGACCACCCCTGAATGTCCTCAAAAAACGGGCCCCAGCGGTCGTTCACCATGGGGTATTTCTTCATCCAAGTAAGAATGGTTTGAAACGCCTGCTGGTAGGACTTGTTCCCTTTGTGGATGCGATCGAGTTCCTGGAACAGACGAAGCGTGCCGGTCCAGTTTGTCGTGTAAGGGGAGCGGACTGCGCCGGTAATGGCGTCCACCTTGAAGGGGAGCGGCGAGTGATCGGCGTCTCCCGGTTTCGTGCGTGCCGCCAGGACGTCGGCAATGCCGGTGGCATGGCGCAGGAAGTCCTCGTTGCCGGTCATCTCATACAGCGTCACCAGTTCGGCCGCGAATGAGCCGGCTTTGTCGGGCTGGGTGACGTTTTCACCGAGCATCAGATCGCCGTCATAAACAAGCGTGGGGCCGCCGTTGCAGGGATAAGGAAGATGGGGCCATGCTGCGGTGTCGGGCGAAAGACTGTGTGCCAGATACGTCTCGGCCAGGTAGATCATGTTCTGCTTGACGGCGGGGTCTCCGCTGTATTGGTAATACAGCTCCCAGGAAGAGAGCATCATGGCGAACTGGTCGCCGCCAATGCCCAGTGTTTCGAGGGTGCGAAACAGCATGTATTTCGGCACATTGATCGCTCCCAGTTGCCGGCCCGGCACGCTGACGCCATGCGAAATCCGGGTCGGCTGGGAATCCCAATACGGCGGCACATGGGCCCAGTAGAACCACAAGAGGTTGAGCGTCTTGTCGTATCCGGCGCCAGGGTCGGCAGCGGCCCAGGGCAAAAGCGCGCCGTTCGGGCCGCGGCGGACGGCGTGAAAGCCAATCCGCTGTGAGCTCGCCGGAGCCTGCTGGGCCATCAGCCCGCTTTGTGCCAGCAACAGGATCGCGGCGGCGCGAGCCAGGTTCAGTCTGTTGATCATTACGAAACCTTTCTTCCGGGCGCCGTTACGGAAGGGACTGGGCGACCGGCACGTTCGCCTCGTCGTCCCTCGGGACATCATCCCAGACGGTGATGAGCAACGTGCTCGCCAGGGCGAGTACCCCGCCCAGGAGCATCAGACCGGTAAGGCGTTCGTGTAACACCAAAAACGCGATCAGGACGCCGAAGAACGGAATGAGATAGTTCGAGAGCGCCGCCTGAGTCGCATCCAGACGAGTAAGTACATTCAGAAAAATAACCATCGACAAAAAGTACTGAAAGAATGCCAGGATTGCCAGACCGAACCACACCGTGGAGGAATAGTGCCCCAGCCGGGTGAATCCTTCCGGCTCCAGCCGGATGGTAAGTGGAATGAGAACCGCGAGAAGTGCGAAGTAACTGTAGAGAAGAACCTGCAGCGGGGAGTGGCGCAGGAGCACCTTCTTGCTATAGGCGTTGTAAAAGGCGCTGCCGAGGACGCTGAGAAAGATCAGCGCATTGCCTGCCGCATAACGGAAGCCGAAGCTGACGTCGTTCCAGTCCACTCCGGAACAGATGATTACGGCCAGGAAGGCAAGGCCGAAGCTGATCCAGCGGATAGGTGACATGCGCTCGCCGAGGAAAAAATGCGCCATTACAGCAGTCGATACGGGCATTACCAGGGACAGCAGCGCCGCATTGGAGGCGGGCGCGAATCGAACTCCCCAGGTGATGAATAACTGGGCGACTAACTGCCCCGCAATTCCGAGATAAATGAAATCCCACAGATCGCTCCGGGTGATCGCGGTCGGCCGCGTCCGGCGGAGCACGACGAGTAGCATTACGGTCGAAATCGCGATGGGAAAGGTGACGGCGAACAGCGGACCCATCTGCGTCTGCACCAGCTTTACCATGACAAACTGGCTGGCCCACATGAGGTTGCAGCTCAGCAAAAGGAGCCAGTCGATAACCTTTTTGCGGCGGTCCGTCACGAACGGCTCACTCTTGCCATGGCTTGCTGGAGGCTCGAGTCGATCAAAGAATACATCTCGTCAATATCCTGCTCTTCGGCGATCAATGGCGGCGCGACGGCGAACCAGTTCGGATCGGCGCGCAGAATCAGACCGTTCTCGATCGCCGCCAGTTTGAACTGCTTGCCCAATTCCGGGAACGGCGCCATGGTTCGGGTATCTTTGACGAACTCCACGCCGAGCAGAATTCCGCGTCCCCGAATTTCGCGGACGACGCCATACTTCTTCAGGCATGTAAGCTTGCTGCGCAAGTACCCTCCCAGGCGCTCGGCTTTCGCGCAGAGGTTGTTTTCCACAATCTCGTCAAGCACGGCCGAGCCGACGGCGCAGGCCAGGGGGTTGCCGGCGAACGTGTGGCCATGGGCGAAGTGCAGGTTCTGTTCCGGTCTGCCTTCAAACGCTTCCGCCATGTCCTCGCGGGCGATCATCGCGCCGAGCGGCACGGCGCCGCTCGATATTCCTTTCCCGGTACAGATAATGTCTGGCGTGACGCCGAAGGTCTGCGCGGCAAACATATCCCCCGTCTTGGCGAATCCCGTGATCACCTCGTCGAAAATGAGCAGGACGTCGTGGCGGTCGCAGATTTCGCGCAGGATGGTGAAATACTCCTCCGTCGGCGTAATGATGCCGCCGGTGTTCCCGATCGGTTCCACAATAAAACCGGCAATGGTGGCTGGGTCTTCCTGGACGATGACATCTTCCACGCATCGCGCCGCGAACCGATTGGCCTCTTCCCAGGTACCGAACTGATCGCGGTAGTGGCTGGGCGGAAACACTTTCAGGAAACCGTCCATCTGCGGTTCGAACTTGGACTTTCGCGGCCCGTTTCCGCTGGCGCCCATGCCCCCGAAAGTGGCGCCGTGGTAGCCATAGTAACGGCTGATGAACTTATACTTACCCGGCCTTCCCGTCTGCTTAAAGTACTGGCGGGCGAACTTGAGCGCCGATTCCACGGCCTCGGAGCCGCCGCTGTAAGGTTTGACGTATTTCAGATTCCCCGGCGTCACCTCGCCGATCTTCTCGACGAAGTCGAGCAGTTCATTGGTCACGCTGTGCAGGGGCGGCGCGAAGGTCAGCTTGTCCATCTGATCGCGCATGGCCTTCATGACGCGAGGATGTCGGTGGCCGAGTATGGCGACAAAGATTCCGCCGATCGCGTCGAAGTAGCGTTTGCCCGCTACGTCCCAGTAATAGAGACCCTCGGCGCGGTCAATGATGAGGGGATGTTCGAGGAATTCAGAGGTGGGAAGATAGTCGATGAACGTTCGTTGGAGCAGCGAACGCTGCCGCTCGGTGATTTGCATGGTGGAAGTCATTCTCCTGGGGGCAGTCCTGAACTTAAGCCGCCATCGACGGCAATGGCGGCGCCGGTGATAAACGAGGCCTCATCGCCCGCGAGAAAAATAGCCACTCGCGCCACTTCCTCCGGCGTTCCAATGCGGCGCAGAGCATGCAGTTTTCCGGCTTGGGCGCGCGCCGCATCCGGATCGGGCTGGGCGAGAAAATAGCCCTCGGCCAAGCCCGCGTCGATGTAACCCGGACAGATGGCGTTCACGCGTATTCCCTCGCGGCCGTGATCGATAGCCAATGCCTTGGTGAAGCCGAGAATCGCCGCCTTCGTCGCACAGTAACCGGAGCACATCGGCTCGACGAAGGTGGCATTCACCGACGACATGTTGATGATACAACCCTTCGACGCGCGAAGATGCGGCAGAAAGTATTTGCTACACAAAAATACGCCGCCGGCATTCACGGCCATTTGACGGGCCCACTCCTCCGGGCTCGTGTCTTCGATGAACTTGTTCACCTGAATAGCGGCGTTGTTCATGAGGATGTGGACGGCGCCAAATTTACGCACGGTTTCGGCGGCGAGCCTCTCGACCGAGGCCGGATCGGCGACGTCGGTGGGAACCGCGACAGCGGAACCGCCGGAATCGGCAATCATCGAGGCCGTCTGACGGGCCGCGTCCGCTTGAATGTCGGCGATGACAACCGAGGCGCCTTCGGCTGCGAAGGCGCGCGCAATCCCGCGGCCGATACCGGCCCCCGCACCCGTAACCACGGCCACACGGTTTTTCAGCCTCATCCCGCGGCCTCCATCTGCAGTGTTTGCATACCCGGCAAGTTTCCCTTCGGCGGAGCTAAAAGAATAAGCGTAAGCCAAACTGCATGCGCCGATTGTCGACCGAAGTAGAGAAGATCTGGCCCATGCTCGGGTCGCCGACGAAGGCATCGGGAGCGGAGAAATTCGGATGGTTGAACGTGTTGAATGCGTCGGCGCGGAACTGCAGCGAGAAGCGCTCGGTGAGCGTGAAGGTCTTAAACAGGCTCGAGTCGAGCTGTTGCAAGCCATCGGTGTACAGCGGATTTATGCCCGCGTTGCCGTAAGTGTCGGGAACCGTCACGTCGGAGAAACAGCTCGTGTTGAACCAGTTGTTGACGGTCGGGTTGGAGATCGCCCCGTTGCACGTGCGGTTGGCGCGATTGCCCTGGCCGTTGTTGAGCAGGCTGACGCCCGAGTTCACGTCGAATCGCAGTCCGCTGCGAATCGTGACGAAGGCTGAATAATCCCATCCGCCGACAATCGCGTCGACGAGACGGTTGGAGCTTGCCAGATACTGGCGTCCCTTGCCGAACGGGAGTTCGTAGGTAATTTGAGCGCTGAAAATGTGAGCGATGTCCTGCTGGGTGGGACCGTAGTACTGCCAGAGATTTGTCTGGTCGATGTTGTTTCCGTTGGCGAAATTGCGGCCATGGGCGTAGCTTGCGCTTACTGTCAAGCCGTGTCCGGGCCGGGCAACCACGCGAGCCGTAACGGCATCGTACCAACTGGCGGCGTCTGAATACTGGATGGGGATGTCGCCAAGTTGCGGGTAAAGATTGGCGAGCGGCCGGGCCAGGTTATAATCCGCTCCCAAAGGCTGGGGCGGCGCCTGATTGATGTTCGTCGTGTGGTTATTGTGCAGGCCGCGGACGCTGAGATAACCGATGTCGACAAGGATGCCGCGGGTTATCTCGCGCTGGATGTCGACCGTCGTTTGGGCAACTTGCTGGCTCTGCCAGTTGTAGTTAGTGCCACGGATTACGGCGTTCGCGGGAATCGCCAGAGTGCCGTTGGAGTTATACACCGCCGAGGCCAGCGGCAGCCCTTGGGACGACAGCAGCAGATTCGGAGTCATGTTATTGGAGGACAGATACTGCTGCTTGGCGTAGTTCGGATAGCCGAGGCCGAGAATGGTGAGCGGGCCGCTCCAATAGGCTTGCCAGTAGGAGATGCCGAAGCCGGCCCGAATGCTGGTTTTTCCTTTATCCGGCGACCAGGCCAGACCGATCCGGGGCCCCACGTCGCCCGCATCGAGATTCAGCGACGGGCTCCGGTCGTTTGCGGTGGCTACGACAAGCTGGTTCGTTCTCGGATCCCAGTTCGATTGGCGGTTGAAGCGCTCAATGGGACGCGTTGTCACTTCGTAACGGAATCCGATGTTCAACGTGAGGGAGGGGAGAAGCTTAATGTCATCCTGTGCGTAGAACGCGTTCTGCCAGTAAGTCTGATAGGGCCAGCCGTTGACAAACCGCGCTCGGGCGCTGCCGGTCATCGTTCCGAGGAGAAAACTGGGATATGCGAACGGGGGCGCGACGCCGTTGTAGGAGGTCATGGCCGGATCGAAGGAAAGCGAGCCGCGCGGATTGTCGCCGCCGATGGTGTCGGCCGACGTATCTTCGATGTGGTTGAAGTTGACTCCGAATTTGAATATGTTGCGGCCCTTGACCAGCGTGTAGTTGTCGGTGGCGGCGATGGTGTTGCTGATAATGAAGGCTACCCAGTCGGGTTGGCCGAAATTGTTGATGGGCGGCAGCGAGGAGAGTTCGAAGATGCCTTGTGTCATCGGGTCGCCGAGATTGCCGTTGGGGATACCGAAGGAGTTATTCCAGTTCTGGCCCATGGCGTTGGTTCCGGTGTTGACATGTGTCCGGTTGTACCCGAGCCGGGCCTCGTTGGCCTGGTTGGCGCTGAAGGTGCTCAACAGCGTCAGTTGCATGTTCTGGTTGAGACTGCGAGAGTTGGCCTGGCCGTCCTGGAAGAACTGATTGATGTTGGTGGAATTGGCGTTGGCAGAGTCGAGGATGGAATAGCGGAAGAAGAGTCGATGTTTGTCGGAATAGTTGAAATCGACGCGGCCGTCCGCCTCGTGGGAGTCTTGCTGGTTACTGTAAAGATACTGGAGGTTATTGGTGATCCCGGGTAAGTTGGCGACGCCGAAGATATGGATGGCGTTCATCTTCGCCGCGGCCGGGTCGTAGCGCGACGGGGGAATGATGTTGCCGGGAAACGGAGTAACGGATAGCTGATTGCCGTTGCCGTCGAATGTCCGGCTGAACGGGTCATAGATCTGGGAATAAGCGCTGGTGGTGCTTCCGGAAGGGGGAGCGAGGGAATAGAGTTCGGAGAAGTTGCCGTTGTACATTTGCGCCGTCGGTGCGCTGGTGAATTCCGACGTGCTCGTGCTGAACAGCGTGCCCTGGTAGTCGGCAAAGAAGAAGAGGCGGTTCTTGCGGACCGGGCCGCCGAGTGCGCCGCCAAACTGGTTCCGGCGGAACGGCGTTGAGCTTGTGGCGAAGTAGTTATTGGCGTCCGTTGCATTGTTGCGCAAGTACTCGAAGGCCGCGCCGTGCAGTTCGTTGGTGCCGGATTTGGTGACGACGTTGATGACGGCGCTGCCGGAGAAGCCGTATTCGGCGTCATATTTGCCGGCGTAAACCTGCACTTCCTCGATGCCTTCGATGGGAGGCACGACGCCGATGTAGGCGTTTTGGGGCTCCCGATTGTAGATTCCTTCGATGTAAACGCCGTTCGCATTCGCATCGACGCCGCCGATTGAGGCCAGTTGTGGCCGGGTGAGGCCGACGGCCGATCCGTTCTCCCCTCCGTTGCTTCCGTAGTTGCCGCTTCCCCCCCCGTTGTTCGCTCCCGGCATCAGGTTCAGCTGGTAAAGCGGGTTGCGATCCATATTGGGGAGTTGGTCGAGTGCCTTGTAATTGAAGGTCTGGGTGAGCTCGGCGCTCTCCGTATTCACGGCCAGCGGATGCGCCTGGACTTCGACCGATTGCTGCACTTCACCGACTTTGAGGGAAAAATCAAGGCGAACGGAGTCTCCCGCGTTGACGTCGACTCCATTCTCGATGCTGCGCTGAAAGCCGGGCGACTCAACGGTCACGGTATATGTGCCCGGGATGAGAAAGTTGATCAGGTAGCTGCCGTTATCCTGTGTTTTCGCATTGGTGACGACTCCGGTTTGCGTGTTGGCCGCCTTAATGTCGGCCGCAGCCACGACGCCTCCGCCGCTATCCGTAACTATGCCGGTGATCTTTCCGGTGTTGATCTGCGCATGGAGCCCGCCAGCAAAAAGGAAGAGCGCGCAGATTGTCAACAGGGCCGGGGAAAGTGCCTGAGCCGCGGAGCGTGGGGTGAAGACTCGAAAAGAACGCATTTGGGGCCTCCCAGTGGACGAGATGAAAAGATCATATGTTACATCCGATTCTTTGTCAATTCAAAATATGACCGGATGCAGCCGCCCCACAAGCCTGCGCCGCCCGCGACCGCGTTCGGCCATCGCTGGTGTGACCTCGGCTCGATGATCTTAATGAAGGCTTTTCAGAGCGTTGCGGGAGTCGTGCAAAGTCTGCTTCATCAGCCGGCGGACGGCCTGCCGCGCGCCCACCGGATTGTGGGCTTTTATCTGCATCAGAATGTCGCGATGCAGGCCGAGGCCGGTATCGAAGCTATCGGTGAGCCGGATCTGGAGCAGGAAGACGGACATGACCGGGTCGGCGACGAGCTCGAGGTACTGGTTGTGCGCGGCATGCATCACGGCGCGGTGGAAGCGGAGATCGGCCTCGATGGTTTCGTTGAGATCGGCATCTTCGCGGGACATCTCCGTGAGCGCGGACTCTATGGCCTGAATGTCCTCGCCGGTGGCCCGAATGGCGGCCAGTGAGGCGCTGGTTTCCTCGAGCACCTGGCGCAACTCCAGCAGCGACTCCATCTCGCGAAGCGTCGGCATCGGCTGGTCGCCGAACAGACGCAGCAGCGACTCCCGGACGCGATCCGGCGACGGCGCGACGGTCAGGGTGCCCCGGCCCGCGCGTACCTCTACCACGCCGCGGTCCTCGAGGATTTTCATCGCCTCCCGGACGACAATGCGGCTCACCTGAAAACGGTCGGCCAACTCCGACTCTTTGGGCAGCCGGGAGCCGGGCTTGGAGTATTCCTCCGAGATCAGACGGCGCACTTCGTCCACCACCTGCTGGCTCAACCTGCCGTTACGGAAGCTTCTTTGCCTCATAACCGACTGCCACAATCTTAGCGGAGATTGCCCGCCCGGCGAAATGGTATGATCTATCAATGCTCGATGACGCCTGGGCGCCACTGCGGGTGATTCGGCTCTCCAATCCAAGCCTCGACGTCTCGATACTGGCCGGCGTCGGCGCCAAAATTTACGACCTCATTCATCGGCCTTCCGGGCAGAACTATCTCTGGCACAACCCCCGCGTTCTGCCGCAGCCCTATCCGGTCGAGGCGAACTTCGACAACTACTGGTGCGGCGGATGGGACGACGCGTTCCCGACCTGCGAGACATGCACGCACGCCGGTGAGGTCTATCCGAACCTGGGTGAATTGCGCTCGGTGAGCTGGAACATTGAGGGCCTCGATCAGGATGCCGAGCATCCGTGGGTGCGTTTGTCGGCGGGAGGGCCCATCAGCCCGGTCCGCGCCGGGAAACTGCTGCGGTTGAACGGCGAGACGCTGGAGATGGAGTTCACCATCCGGCACGAAGGCTATGCGCCGTTGGATTTCATCTGGGGTACGCACCCGGCATTCGCGATTGAAGCGGGCTGCCGCCTTCACATACCGGCGCGAAGCGGTCTGGTCAGCGTGGCGAATCCATCGCGTTTGGGAGAGCCGGGACAGAGCTACTCCTGGCCGGTGGTCGAAACGCTGCACGGCCGCGCCGACATGAGCCTGGTGCCGGAGGCCGGCAATCACAACGCCGGACACTATGCTTTAGATCTGTGGGCCGGATGGTACGCCATCGAGTACCCGCACCGGAAATCCGGGATTCTGGTGGAATTCCCGCTCGATACGTGCCCGCATCTTTGGCTGTGGCTGAGCTATGGCGGCTGGCGCGGTCATTATCTGGCCGTGATCGAACCCTGGACGAGCGTGCCGGTGACCCTGTCCGAGGCGTGCGAGGCCGGCACGCATCGCGTATTACGGCCCGGCGAGTCGTTTCACGCCGCGGTCAAAGCCACACCGTGGATAGACGGTGAGGCCGGTGGCGCGGGTTTGCAGGCGCTGCTCGCCCGGCGCGGTTTGACCGGAACACAATAGCAGCCGTGACAGAGACACTCCACGTCGCATCGCTTCAGCTTCGCCCGGCCGGTCCGGATGAGGACTGCCGCGAGAAGGGGATTCGCTATTGCCGCGCCGCCCGGGACATGGGCGCCGGGATCGTCGTCTTCCCCGAAATGTGGAGCAACGGCTACGGCTCGGAACGGTCGAGCGACGGCCACGTCCGCTTTTCCGGCCCGCCGCGAAAGCGGGGCGACTCCTACGTCGCGGCCTTTCAGGAGGCCGCCGTCAGCCTGGGCGTGAGCCTTGTCATCACCTACCTGGAGTCGGCAGCCGATGGTCTCCGCAACAGCGCGACACTCATTGATGCCCGCGGCCGCATCGCTCTCCACTATTCCAAAGTTCACACCTGCGCCTTCGACGAACCCGAGTCGTTTCTCGCGCCGGGCGATGCGCTCGACGTTTGCGAGATCGACACGCCCGCCGGCCCGGTCACCGTCGGAATCCTCATCTGCTTCGACCGCGAGTTTCCGGAAAGCGCCCGGGAGCTGGCACGGAACGGCGCCGAACTCATTCTGGTTCCCAATTGCTGCGAGCTGGAGCAGCATCGCCTCGCGCAACTGGAAGCCCGGGCGTTCGAGAACATGGCGGCGATCGCGGTGGCCAACTACGCGGCGCCCAAGGCTAACGGTCGTAGCGTTCTGTTCGACGGGATGGCTTTCGACGACAGCGGCAGGTCCCGGAAGATGCGAGTCTCCGAGGGCGGCGAGGACGAGGCGGTGATCGCCGGCCCGATTGACCTGGCAGCGTTGAGGAAGTACCGGCAGGAGGAGCCGTGGGGAGAGAAATGGCGCAGAGCGGAATTGTACTCAGAGCTTTCAAAACGGGAGAACCGAACATGACCAATGACGCGCGAGCGGGCGCACCGGGCGGGATGGCAGCGGAAGGTTCGCGAACCGAAACGCGAGATCGGAAGCTTGTGGGCTGGATGGGGATCGCGCTTTTGACCGCGCTTTCGGGCGGAATCCCTCCGGCGGCGCAGACCGCGTTTCCGGTCGTCACCGTCATTCACGCCAAGACCATCGCGGGACGCCCGGTCGCCGCCGACGCCCAAGGCAAGCTGCTTCCGTTCCCGATGCCGGACAACGTCGGCTACTCGTACAGCTCTCACCTTCTCACGCAATGGGCCATTCTGTGGGACCAGTACAATCGCCAGCGCTATCACGAATTCCACTGCTGCTTCGACTTCGACCGGGACACGTTTGAAATGCAGCCCGACTTCCATTGGGCGAACTCCACCGGATACCTCCGCGCCATGATGCAGGGCTTCATGGAGCGGCTCTATCCCTTCACCGGCAATCCGAACACGATCACGTTTCTGGCCGACCTGATCGACTACGAACTGGAGAACGGACTTACTCCGAAGGACTATCTGTGGGCGCAGGTCCCCTACGCTTCCGCCAATCCGGGGGACCGAAGGTATACCGGTTGGAGCCATCACGGCGAGGACTACATCGAACCGCATGTGGTCGGTGAAGACGGCTACGGATATCTCCGCTTTTATGAGATGACCGGAAACACGAAGTACCTGAAGGCCGCCATCCGGTGCGCAGACGCGCTGGCGAAGAATTACAAGCCCGGAGACGAGAAGAATTCTCCCTGGCCGGTCCGCTGCTATGCCCGCGACGGCAAAGTCCGGATCCCCGGCATGGGGCCTTACTCGGCGAACGTTGTTGAACCGGTCATGCTTTTTGACGAACTGATCCGGCTCGGCCAGGGCGACGTGAACGCATACAAAAAGTCCAGGGAGGGCGCATGGGCGTGGCTCCACAAGTACCCCATGAAGAACAACGTCTGGGTCGGTTACTTCGAAGACGTCAATCCGAGCATGGAGAACATGAACCAGGTGATTCCGCTCGAATACGCCCGCTACGTGCTGCTCAATCCCGACAAGGATCCCAACTGGAAAGAAAACGCCCGCAAGCTGATCGAATGGGTGAAGACAACGCCGAAGTGGCCGAAATACGAGGTGCTCGGCGCCACCGTCACCACCGAGCAGGGCAACGGCACAACCTTCTGCTGCAACAACCCGAACGAGTGTTGCGACAGCCATACGTCGCGCCTGGCGGCGGTAGAGGCGCTGTATTACGCCAAAACCGGCGACGCGGCCTATCGCGAAGCCGCGTTCCGTTCTTTCAATTGGGTGACCTATTATCAGGGCATGCCCGAGGACTCCAAGCCGCCTTTCGGCAATCAATGGTGGTTTACCGACGAATTCTCCGACGGCCCCCGCAGGCTGATGGACGGTTTGTGGGCCGTGCCGGAATGGTCGCCCGAAGACGAGTCGCACCTGGTGGGATCAACCTCGGTGGTCACCAAAATCGCTTACGGCCGCGGTTCGGTGACTTACTCCACCTTCGACAACATTTCCTCCGATGTGCTCCGGCTCAACTTTGCGCCGGACTCGGTTTACTCGGGAGGTCATCCACTGAAGCGAAGCTCGCAAGTGCCCGCCGAAGGGGAAGGCTATGCGCTCGACGAAACCACTCATGTGCTGCGCATACGCCATGCCTCGCGTGACGTTGACGTTCAGGGTCCGAGCGAGGACTTGCCGGTGATCAACATCGGCTTCGACAATCCTCACCTGGGAGCGCATGTCACGATGCGCGGCGAGTATCCTTCGGGCGGCGTGAACTGGGGCGACGGGACCTGGCGCACGGTGACGCCGGGCGGACGCTTGACGACCTTCGGCATTGGAACCGCCGATGCCAACGCCACCTCCGCCGCATTCCGATTCAGCTATCCGCGCGTCTTCGTCCGATTCGATGTCTATAATCCCACCGCCTACCCCATCAAGCTCACCGTGCACGCGCCCGAAACGCAGGACATCACTTTTGAAGTGAAGCCCGGCGCGCTCCAGCGCTTCAAGACCGGGTGGAGGAACCGGGTGTCGGAAGTCACGCTCAAGTCGGGTGGACTCGGCCTTCTTCGCTTCGACAATCTCGGCTATTCGACCGCGTTGTGGACGCAACTGGACTGGTCGCTGTAGCGCACGCGGGCGCTTTCGGATCCGGCGCGGCCCCCGCCGCGCTCATTCCATGATCACCAACGGCGCCCGCCGCATTGCCTCCACCTGCGCCCCGCTCAGTCCGAAGTTGTCGGCGATCATGCCCGCCGGGTTCGCCCCCAGCCACGCCGACAGCGATATCTCCTCGTACAACGGATTGTTGAAGATCGCCAGAAACCGCACCGGCTCCGGACCGATCTGCTCCACGTAGTGCCCGAAGCCCTGCTGCACGAACCCGACGTTTCCCGGCCCGAGCTCCTCGGTCGCCGCCCGCCCGTGTGCGCCGAAAATCGTCATCCGCGCCCGCCCGGAGATGTAGTATTGCCACTCGTCCGCGTTCGGGTGCCAATGCATTTCCCGTACCGCCCCGGGCTTAATCTCCTCGAGCGCCGCCGTCATCGTGGTCTGGATCGGAAACTCTCGCGAGCTCACCAGCCGTATGCTCCCGCCGGCAAACTCCCGCGCCGGCGCCTCGGCCAGCCGGAACTTGTGCGGAAACTGGTTGGTCGAGGGATCGCCGTTCCGAAACGCCTCCGGCGCCGCCGGCGGCACCTTGCCCGCCGAAATGTAGACCTCGCTCTTCGGAAGCCCCGCCAGCAGCGATGCCGGCAGCCCCAGGTTGCGCGCTGCGATCGCCGGCGGCGTGTGGGCCAGCCAGTCGGTGATGCTGAACGTGCCGAACTCGGAAAAATGCCCGTCGTCGAAGGCCAGCAGAAAATGAGCGTCGCCCGGCCCCAGTCCTTGCAGCGCGTGCCCATGGCCCTTCGGGAAATACCAGACATCGCCGGGGCCGAAATCGGACGATTCCGCCTGCCCGTTCGGACTGATCACCGTCGCCCGCACGCGCCCGTCGAGCACGAACGCCCACTCCGCGGCGATCGCGTGCCAGTGCAGCTCGCGCAGCCCTCCCGGCTTCAGCCGCATCGAAACTCCGGCGATGCTCTTGGACACGGGAAACTCTTCCACCGTCGCTTCCTTGGCCGATCCGCCCGCCCCCACCCAACCCTCGGTGCTCTCGATATCGAATTTGAACGCCTGCAGCGGGTCGTGCTTGGCGCCTTTGTGAGGAATCGCCGAAGCGGGCCCCGCCGCGGCCAGCGCCAGTGCCGTCGCTCCCGCCGCTCCGAAAATTCCGCGCCGGCTCAAACCGCCGCTCTGCTTCGTGTCGTCGTCCATCGTCTTTCCTCCTGCGCACCTCGGCGCGTTGTCCTGCCGGCCCGCCCTCCACACGCCGCGGCGTTTCCAGGCCGCCGAGTCCGCTTCGTTGGATCATATCGCGCCCGCCCTCCGTGCGGAAGCACCGCCCCTTCCGCGAATCCGGCGAAACCACGCGTGCGGCGGGCGCGTCTGCTAGCCACATAGCCCAATGCGGCGGCGACGTGGGAGTGGCCGGCGCGGCGGGAATTTTGCGTAACGTGGAAGGGGTTCAGCGGGACCAAATGTCTCGACACATCAAGATTCGTATTGTGCGCCTTGCGGTGCTCGTGGCCGTCATACCGATCCTCGCCTGGGCTTATTACTATGGTCCGCCCGCCGGCGTCACCACCGCGCCGACTGACCTGCCCGGCGTTGCCTGCACCTATTGCCACAACGACACTTCCCTCAACCAATACGGCAACCGGGTCTCGGTCAACTTCACCAACGGCCTCACCTACGTCCCCGGTCAAACCCAGACCTTCACCATCGTCGTCAACGATTCCGCCGCCTACTACGGCTTCCAGGCCACCATGCGCACCGATTCCAGCGGCGGCCAGGCCCAGGCCGGCAACTTCACCGCCGCCTCCGGTACCGGCGTTGTCTGCTCCGACGGCAGTTACGGCTCCACCGGTCCCTGCAACACCTCCGACGGCCTCGAGTGGATCGAACACATCAACCAGCCCATCGGCTCCAACCAGATCCCCCTCACCTGGACCGCCCCCGCCGCCAGCGCCGGCAACGTCCATCTCTATGTCGCCGTGAATGCCGCCAACGGCGACCACTCCCAATTCGGCGATCACATTTACGCCGTCGATTACGTCCTCACTCCCGCCGCCAATCCCAACGCCCCCGTCGTTTACTCCGGCGGCATCGTCAACGCCGCCAGCGGCTCGCAAACCGTCCAGAGCGGCTCCTTCGTCAGCATCTACGGCAAGCAGTTCGCCACCACCACCACCAACTGGGACGCCTCCATCTTCAACGGCGTCTTCCCCACCACCCTCGGCGGAGTCTCGGTCACCATCAACGGCAAACAGGCCGCCGTCAATTTCGTCAGCCCCGGCCAGGTCAACGTCCTCGCCCCCGCCGACACTTCCACCGGCCCCGTCTCCGTCGTCGTCACCAACTCGAGCGGCCCCAGCACCGCCGCCAACGTCACGCTCGCCCCCGAATCTCCCGCCTTCTTTACTTTCTCGCAAGGCGGCGGCAAATACATCGCCGCTCAAATCGCCCTCGCCAACAACGCCGTCGAGTTCCTCGGCCCCGCCAACCTGTTCGGCGCCTCGCCCGCCTCGCGTCCGGCCAAGCCCGGTGAGATTATCATCTTGTATGGAACCGGCTTCGGTCCGACCAACCCGGCCGTGGATCCCACTAAAGTGTTCTCAGGAGCGGCGCCCACGAATAGCCCGGTGACAGTCACGATCGGCGGCAAGCAGGCTGCCGTTGAGTTCGCCGGCCTGTCGGCCGCCGGCTTGTATCAGATCAACGTCGTCGTGCCGTCCGTCGCCGCCGGTGACCAGCCGGTCACCGCCTCGGTGAATAGCGTCGCGGTCACCCAGAAAGTGTACGTGACGGTGGGAAATTGAACGCCACCCGCGCTCTGATCGTGGCGGCAGGCCTGGTCCTGGCCTCCGGTCTGGACCCGGCTCCGCTGCGCGCCGATACCCCCGCGCCGCCGAAGCTTCCGCCCGGTTACGCTGGCTCCACCGCCTGCCGCGCCTGCCATCCCGACGTCTGGCTCAATTTCTACAAAAACCCCCACTTCAAAACCCTCGCCATCCACAAAGCCGCGCCCGAAACCACCGGCTGCGAAAGTTGCCACGGTCCCGGCCTTGCCCACATCGCCGCCCACGGCGACAAATCCAAAATCGTCGCCTTCTCCGCCCTCGCTCCCGCCCGCGTGCTGGACCGCTGCCTCACCTGCCACGGCGAAACCCTGCCCCGCGCCAATATCCGCCGCTCCGTCCACACCGCCAACGACGTCGTCTGCACCAACTGCCACTCCATCCATAAATCCCCCACGCCCCGCTACCTGTTGGCCCACAAGCAGGCCGATCTCTGCTACGGCTGCCACACCGATGTCCGCGCCCAGTTCGACATGCCCTCCCACCATCGCGTCAACGAAGGCGTCGTCCAGTGCTCGGACTGCCACAACCCCCACGGTGCCTTCGACCCAACCTGGCGCATGGCCTCCCGCCCCCGCATGGTCAACCAGGCCCTGGCCAACGAGGAAGCCTGCATCGGCTGCCACCCGGAGACTCGCGGCCCCTTCGCCTTCGAACATCCGCCCGTGCGCGTGGAAGGCTGCGAGACCTGCCACTTCCCCCACGGCTCCACCAACGCCCGTCTCCTGCGCCGCCCTGTCGTCTTCACTCTCTGCCTGGAGTGCCACAACGGAGCCTCCGGCTTCGGCCGCACCGGCGCCGGCGCGCCCACCACTCCTTTCACTCACAATCTCGCCAACCCCCGTTTTCAAAACTGCACCTCGTGCCATATCCGCATCCACGGCTCCAACGCCGACGCGTTTTTCCTTCGCTGAGGACCGCCGCCGATGATCCGCACACTCACCGTTCTGATTCTCGCCGCCGCCGCCGCCCTCGCCCAGGAGCCCATCGCCCCGACGCCCGATTCCACAGGCTCGGCCAAGGGCGAAAACACCGGCGACTACAACGTCGTCGATTCGATTGAAACCGGCTATCGCTTCGCCACCATCGGCGGCAGCCTCGATAACTACCGCGCCAATGTCAACTACGGCAACGGCATCCGCCTGTTGAATTCTTTCTTCTCCATCAACAGCCGCGACGGCCACGGTACGCTCTTCGATCAGATCACTCTCACCACCGAGGGCCTCGGCAACGATCCCTACGAGTCCGCCAACCTCCGCGTCCAGAAGAATCGCCTCTACGACTACGACATGGACTGGCGTCTGAACGATTACTTCAACCCCGGCCTCTACACCGGCGGCGCCTCCGGCTCCAATCTCCTCGACACCCGCTACACCCTGCAGAACCACGACCTCACCCTCTTCCCCCAATCCAACATCAAGTTCTTTCTCGGCTACACCCGCAGCTTCCAGGACGGCGGCGGCCTGCTCGGCATCCAGGCGCCCGCCGTCAGCGGCTCAGCCGTCCCCCTGGCCGGCAACATTCGCCGCGAGCAGAATGACTACCGCGTCGGAAACGAGTTCACCGTCTTCGGCATCCGCTTAAACTGGTTCCGCGGATGGGAGGATTTCAAGGAAGACTCCCCCTACACGCTCGCCCCCTCCGCCGGCGCCGCTCCAGGCGCTTACTTCAACCGCTTCCAGCCCTACCACGGCACCAGCCCCTACTGGCAGGTCGCCCTCTTCAGCCAGAAAAAACTCTACGCGCTCAACGGCCGCTTCACTTACACCAGCGGCCAGCGCGACTTCGTCGTCGACGACCTCGCCTACGGACTCAACCGCTTCGGCATCTCGAGCCTCGAAACCCTCAACCAGGGCGCCGCCAACCGCCCCGTCGCCACCGGCAACTTCAGCTTCAGTCTCTTCCCCACCGACAAGCTCACCATCGTCAACACCACCTCCGTTTACAACATCCGCACCATGGGCGACTCCTCGTTCCTCCAGATCGGCCCCAACTTCACCTCACCGTCTTTCGTCAATTATCAATACCTCGGAATCCGCCTTGTCGCCAATGAAACCGAGGTCGACTACCAGGTCAATCACTGGCTCGGCCTCTACACCGGATACCATTTCACCGACCGCAACATCACCTCCGTTCTGGCCGCCAACACGCCCTCCTATTCGCAGAACAATCAGCTCAACGACGGTGTCGCCGGCATCCGCCTCCGGCCTGCCAACGGGCTTACCGTCACCCTGGACGGCGAAGTGGGCCGCGCCAATCATCCCTTCACGCCCCAAAGCGACGGTAACTATCACACCCTTGGCGGACAGGCGCTCTACCGCCACAAGACCCTCTCGCTCAACGTCGCCTCCCGCGCCGATTACAACTTCAACACCACCTCGCTTACTTCATATTCCATCCACACGCGCACTTACTCGGCCGGCGGCTCCTGGACCCCGCGCAACTGGGTCTCGTTCGATTTGTCTTACAGCAAGCTGCACATCGATTCGGTCGGCGGCATCGCTTATTTCGCCGGCGCCTTCAGTCCCCTCGTCCAACAATCGCTGTTCCTGAGCAACCTCCATACGGCCACGCTCCAGGCTCGTTTTGTCCTCACCCGCCGCGTCGATCTGTTTGTCGGCTACAGCCGCGTTCAGGACACCGGCGACGGCCGCGCCACCCCCGCCGCCGGTCCCGCCTACGCTACGCTCCCCGCCATTCAGGCCGCCGAAACTTTCCCGGTCACCTACCAGGCGCCCTCCGCCCGCGTCTCGATCAAGATCAACAACAAGCTTCGCTGGAACGCCGGCTACGAGTATTACGGATACCAGGACCGCTTCTACAACTACAACAACTACCGCGCCAGCACCGGCTACTCGAGCCTCTCCTTCTCCTTTTGAAGCCCGCCCCTCGCGCGCTCCTCGCAGGGTACACTGATACATTTGGCGCCGGACCCCGGCCTTCTTGAGGCCTCAAAAAGGCCGGCACGGGGAGGGCTCTTGTTGCGGAACGAGACCACGAAAATGGGGCTTCGACCCTGGACCGCCCTGCTCGCCTGGGCGGCTTTGCTCTGCTGTGTGACCGGCTGGGGACAACAGGCCCGCGGCCAGTCCGCGCCGGCTCGCGCCGGCGAAATGACGCTCCGCCGCGCCCACTACCAGCTTCGCGCCGGCGAGTCCGCGCCCATCGATGCTCCCGGCGACACCCTGGACTTCCTGGTCCACGCGATCAGCCGGAGCGTTGAAATCGGCGGCCGGACCGCGGATGGTTTCGCCGTCGCGCCGGATGCCTCCGGCGGCCGGATCCTGCTCGGCGCCTCGCTCCGCTTGCCCGCCGGCCGCTATCCCGTACATATCGTCGCCTCGAGTCCGTCCGGCGAGCGGCGCGAAGCCGTCCTCGACGTCTCTCTTCAGCCCCTGCAGACCGTGCCCGACGGCGCCTCCGAGCCACCCGTGCTGGTCCTCAACGGATGGCAGTTCGGCCCGTCAAACGGCGGCTGCCCGATCTCCGGCTCTCCCTCCACTACCTTCGGCAACCATTTCGTTCCCTCGCTCACCGGTGCTCCGGTGAATGCTCCCGCGGTTTACTTCTTTGACAACTGCGTCGAGTGCCCGAACTGCACCATCGAAGATCTGGGCAACGATCTGGCCCAGGTCATGGCCCTGATTCACTACCAGTCGGGTGCTTTGGTGCCGCGGGTGGACCTGGTGGCGCACAGCATGGGCGGCCTCATCGTGCGCGCTTACCTCGCCGGGCTTCAGGACGACGGATCCCTGCTTTCCCCGGTGAATCCACGAGTTCGCAAGCTCATCCTGATTGCCTCGCCGAACTTCGGCGCCTTTGCCGCCGATTCGCAGACCGCCAGCACGCTCTTCGCTCTCGGAGCGCAAACCAACGAGTTGAAGCCCGCCAGCACGTTTCTCTGGCGGCTGGCGACGTGGAACCAGGAGGGCGACGACCTGCGCGGCGTGGACGCCTTGGCCATCGTCGGCACGGCCGGCGCTTGCAACGTCGGCTACGCTCCCGCCGTCTGCATGGCGCACGCCAATGATGGAGTCGTATCGGTAACCAGCGCTGCCCTCGGTTTTGCCGGCTTCGATGCCAGGCACACCCGCGTTCTCCCCTATTGCCACGCCGAGCCTCTGCGCCTCATCGAATGCAGCGGCCAACCCGCTATCGCCAATGTCGACGAGGCCCCCGAAACCGGCCAGATCGCCGTCTCCTTCCTTTCCGGCTCTTCCGATTGGCAATCCATCGGCAATGACGCCACCAACGATCCCCATCTCAGCCGCTACGGCGGAATGTATCTGACCTGGGTCGACGGGTTCGATCAGTTCGTCAGCGATCTGACCCAGGTCCAATTCGGTTCCGCATTGTTCACTCCCGGCGCCTGGACCGGAACGGTTTACTTTGATGATTTCCTCACCCCGGGCAGCCAGCCCATCCAGTTGACCAGCACTTCTCAGGGAACGCTCTCCTGCGGCTCCCTCGCCGAGCCCGCCGGTTTTTATTCCGCCGTCCGATGCAAAACCGAGCCCATCATCTCCGACGTCACGCCGTTTCTGCCCTCCGCCTCCGGCCTGATTGTCCAGTCCGGCACAACCATTACGATCAACGGCGCCGGTTTCGGCCAGTCCTGCTCCGGTTGCCAGGTGCTCGCCGGAGACTATCAGCTCGCCGTCTCTTCCTGGAGCGACTCGGCCATCTCCGTCTACCTGCCGGCAACCCGGCAGGGACTCGTGCCCATCCAGGTGCAGGCCTCCACCGGCATCGACGCGATCAACATTCTGGCATCCCCGGCCTCGCTGATCCTTCCCACTCCCTCGTCTCTTCAGTTCACATCCACTGTTGGCGACGCAGCTCCGGCGCCCCAGCCGGTCGAGATCTCCAACACCGGCGGCGGCAACATTCCCTGGTCGGCGGCCTCGGGCTCCGGCTGGGTCACGCTGAGCCCGCTCTCCGGAACGGCGCCCGCCTCGATGAGCGTCGCCGTGAATCCCGCCGGCCTCGCGCCCGGAACTTACACCGATGTCATCGCCATCAGCTCGCCCGCCGCGCCGGCGAATCCGATTTCCGTGCCCGTCACCCTCCTCGTGCTGTCGCCTCCCGCCCCGGCGGTGCAGATTGCCTCGGTCGTCAATGGCGCCAGCTTTCAGGCCCTTCCCGGCCTCGCGCCGGCAACCTGGATCTCCATCTTCGGCTCCGGTCTCTCAACGGTGACGCGCCTCTGGGGCGCCGCCGATTTCGTAAATGGGAAACTGCCCACTTCGCTCAGCGGCGTCTCGGTTTCCATTAACGGCATCCCGGCCTTCGTTGCCTATATCAGCCCCGGCCAGATCAACGCTCTCGTCCCCGACGGCGCTTCCACCGGCACCGTCCAGGTGCAGGTAACGGCTCCGGCGGGCGCCAGCAACAGCCTCGGCGTGCAGGAACAGGCCCTGGCGCCGGCTCTGTTTACGACCGGCGGAAGCTATGTCGCCGCGGTACATGCCGACGGAACCTACGTCGGCAAGCCGGGGCTGATTCCCGGCGTGGTCACCCGGCCGGCCCAGCCCGGCGAAACGATCATGATCTTCGGCACCGGCTTCGGCCTCACCAAGCCTCGCGTTCCCACCAACCAACTCGTCACCGCTCCGGCGCCGCTGGCGGGCGGCGCTCAAGTCACCATCGGCGGCGTCGTGGCCCCGGTCGCCTACGCTGGTCTGGTCGAGTCCGGCCTCTACCAACTCAACGTCAAAGTGCCCTCACTTCCGAACGGAGACGCGGCTTTCGTTGCCTCCACCGCCGGACAATCGACGCAGGCCGGCGTTTCCATCACCATCCAGCAGTAGCTCGCCCCTTCGTCCTCCAGCACCCGCGGCACGAAGAGGTACTCGCCTCTTCCAACCTCCAAAAACAAAACCGGCCCGCGTGTCACCGCGAGCCGGTTGTTCTTCATCCAAAAAATTCCGGCGGCACAGCCGCCGCTCTTACGCCGCGCGACGCCGCCGCAGCGCGTTCAGTCCTACCAGTGCCGCGCCCGCGAACATGAGCCAAATCGACGCCGGCTCCGGAACAGTGGAAGCGAGCGCGCCCACGTTGCCCGTGTTTCCGTTGTTGCCCCGGATGTCGGAGGCGAAGACGTATCCCTTCGAGCTGCCGATGAAATCGGCCACCGTCACACCGTCCGTCGAGGTCACCGTAAAAACCAGCGGCCCGGCCGGATTGCTCAGCTTCCCGCCCTGGCACACCGTACAGGCCACCGACTCCAAAAACGAGCCGAACGCCGACGCCGTGTCCGGACTCGGACCAATCCCGAAGCCGGCCGTCATAACGTCAATGGTCACCGGGCCGGCAACGTTGAACTCCAGTGAATCACCGGCGCCCGTCCCGGCAAAAACCTCATTCGGCGCCAGCGTCTCGGTCACCGTCACCAGGTCCGCCGTCGTCTGTTCCAGACTCACCGTACCGAATGGCGCGGTGCCGCACGTCCCCGTGCAGGCATCCTGGTCCAAAGTGTAAATCACAGCCGTCCGCGCACCCGGCGCGGCCAACGCAATCGCCAGCAGACCGTAAATCGCATGTAATGTTTTTTTCTTCATCATTTTTTTGACAATGCTTCCGTCTCGGGCTTCCACCCGGCTCCCTTCCATGTTAGCCAGCGCGACACGCGAGCGGACATGGGAGAAAAGTCCCTGCGGTACTGGGCCCCTTAGCCCGAAACCTCCCCGAGTGCCTCCAGATAATTCCGCGCCACCGCCTCCGGTGCGAAGTGCTCCCGCACATAACGCCCGCCCGCCGCGCCCATCGCCCGCGCCGTCTCCGGCCTCTGCCGCAGATAGTTCACCACTTCGCGAAACTCCTCGTAGCTGGCAAACCACAGGCCCCCGTTGCTGTCCTGGCAAAACGACGTCGTCACCGCGCATTCCTCGTTCACAATCACCGGCCGCCCCGCCAGCCAGCTCTCCATGATCACCAGCGAAAAACTCTCCATCACGCTCGGCACGCACAGCGCCAGGCTCGCCGCAAAGCAGTCCCGCTTGTCCTGCTCGGGCAAAAATCCCAGTGCGTGAATCCGGTCGCGCCGCCACTCGGCGCCCGGAGCCTCCTTGGTGCCCATAAAAACAAGGTGCAGGTCGCTCCCCGTCTCCTCCAGATACCGCTCGAAATGCGACGTCAGCAACTCCGCCTTCTTCCCTGCGTCGGTGCGCCCGGCGTATAACAGAAAATCCCGATACCCGTACTTGGCCTCGAACCGCGCCGCGTCTCCCGCCGTCCCGCCCTCCAGCGGCAGCCCCAGCACGCCCGCGTCGCGAAACTCCGGATACAGCTTCCGCGCCAACTCGCGCTCGGCCCGCGACAAAAAGATCACTCCCCGCGCCGCCGCGAACATCTCCCGCATCGGGCCCAGCCGCGCATATCCCTCGTCGTGCAGACACGGCACCAGCACCGCGCTCTCCGGGCACGCCCGCACTCCAAAAAACGTCGTCCCGTACAGATACGGCAGCAGCACGAAGACATACTCGCTGCGGTGCGCGGTCATATATTCGTACAACGCCGGGCTGTTGATCATCTCCCGCAGGAAGTCCCGCTCCTCGCTCGTCTCCAGCTTCTGCCCCGACAGAATCCGGTCGTTGAGCGAATAGAAGCGGTGCTTGTCCTGCCGCCGCGCGCCAAATCGCCGCACCGGTACTCCGCCCTCCATCGACAGCCCCTCCGGATAATGGTTCCGGCTCCAGTCCCCGCGGAAGTCCCGCACCCTCGTGGTCAGCACCTCTACCGCGGCGCCGTGCGCCAGCAGCGTCTTGGCCAGCAGCCGGCACGCCGTCTCCGCCCCGCCGCCCATCGTGTCCGAATACCACGGAATCACGAACCCGATCTTGCGCGGTGCGCCCGCCTGTCCGCTCATTCAGACCGCCGCCGCCGCGTCGCGCACCGCGTCGATGTTACGCAGATAGATGCCCTCCACGCGCTCCCAACTGTATCGCTCCTCCACATACCGCGCGCCCGCGCGTCCCAACTGCGCCCTCAACCCCGGTCGCCCTTCCAGCGTCTCCAGGCATGCCGCGAACTCCTCGTAGCCCCGGTACCACAATCCCCCGCCGCTCCTCTGGCACTGCCCGGCCAACACCTTGCACTCCCCGTTGGCCAGCACCGCAACCCCGCGCCTCCACGCCTCCAGCGCGGCAATGCACAGGCTCTCGTACGGCGACGGCGCCGCCATGGCCATCGCCCCGGCGATCGCTCCGTTCTTCTCGGCCTCGCTCACATACCCCAGCGGCACGATCCGCGGATGCCGCGGAATCTCCATTTCCGCCTTCCCCGCCAGCGCCAGCCGCAGCGTCGAGGACGGATGCGCCCCGCAGTAGTCCAGAAAGTACCGGATCAGCGTCCCGCATCCCTTCGACGGGTCGATGCGTCCCAGATACAGCAGGTAAGGCTGACCCCGCAATCGATCGAGCCCCGCCGGCATCGCCGTCTCCGCCGCCGGCTCCTCCAGTCCCATCCCCGCCACTTCGCCCGCTTCCTCCGGCAGGCAGAAACGCCGGTAGACGAAGTCCCTCTCCTCCTCGGTCAGAAACAGCAGGCGCCTCGGCTGCTCGAACAGCCGGTCGAAAATGGACAGATAGATCGGCGGCTCGTCGTGCGCCGTCGGCACCAGCAGCGCCCGCTCCCGCACCAGCGGCAGCCCGTAATACGTCGTCGCGTACAGATAGGTGAAAAAGACCACCGCGTCATACCCGGCTCCGTGCCGGCTCAGGTGCTCGAGCAACGCCCCGCTATACGGCCCCTGCAGCCTCATCCACTTCTCTTCCTCCTCCGCCGTCGGGCTCCCGTTCAGCACGTACTCCGAATACCGGTTGAAGCGCTCGACGTTCCGCGGCGCATCCACCGGAAACCGCAGCAGCCGCACTCCGTTCAGCTCTCCCTCGCCGGCCGGGTATTCGTTCTCCCAGGTCATATAATCGGCCGCGCACGTGGTGATCGCCGTGCACTCGCAATGCCGCGCCAGCCGCTCGGCCACCGCCCGGCACAGCCGCTCGCTCCCTCCCGCGATCGCCTCGCCGTAGCGCTGCGCCACCAACCCCACCCGCCGCCGGTCCCTCATCCCGCCCACGCTTCCTCCACCAGCTCCAACAGCCGCCGTTTCAGCACCGGCTCGTCGTACATCCGCCGGTATCTCCTCGCGCCCCGTTCCACCAGTTCCGCCCGCGTCCCCCACTCCTCCACGCACGTGCGGATACTCTCCACGTAACACGCCGTCGCCTCGTTCCTCCACACCAGCCCCGCATCCCCCACCGTCTCGGCTACCGCCGTCGACCCGTAGGCCACAATCGGCACCCGGTGGCGCATCGCCTCCACCAGCGGCACGCAGAATCCCTCGTGCTCGCTCATGCAGACAAACACGTCGGCCGCCACGTAGCAGGCCCTCAGCTCAGCCGCCGTCACCGGGCCGGTGAAGTGTACCTGCCCCTGCATGCCCAGGCTCCAGGCCAGGTCTCTCAGCTCTCCCTCGTAGTGCGCCAGCCGCGGGTCCGCCTTGCCCGCCAGCACCAGGTGCGCCTCCGCGTCCACCTCCCGCTGGTAATCGGCTGCCACTTCCATCAGCCGCCGGTGCCCCTTGTTCGGCTTGATGCCGCCCACAAAGAGCATCCGCGTCCCGCTTCGCCCGCGGAGCCGCCGCACCGTTGCCGCGTCCGGCGCCGGCTCCGGCCGGTGATGAAACGGCGGCAGCGCGCGGCACCGTCCGGCCGGCGCTCCCTGCGCCCGCAGTCCGGCGCAGTTGAATTCCGACGCGCCCCAGAACATCGCTCCCGGCAGCGCCGCCACCCGCGCGTTCGATGCCGCACCCTCGCGGCACGCCTCCGAGTATGCCGGTGAATACGGCTCGAAATACTCCGCCGGCGTGATGTTGTGATACCGCACCACAATCCGCCCTCGCATCTTCTCGAGCAGCCTCTCGCCGCGCTTCCAGCCCATCGAATGGTGATAGATCAACAGCGCGTCGGGGTCGTCCCACGCCGGATCCTCCAGCCGCGCCTCCCGCGCCAACCCGGTCATCGCCGGCGCAATCCCTTCGGCGAACACCTCCACCCGGTAGCCCGCCCCCTCCAGGCAATGCGCCATCCCCTCCACGTCGCTGCCGATCGCGTCATACGGCTGCAGATGCGGTGTCGCGATGAGCACCCGCCGCCCTGTCATGGCCGTGCGCCGGGATACGCCCCCGCCGCCTTCTCAACCCCCTCCGCCTTCAACTCGGCCATCGCCATTTCGATCTCCGCCAGCCGCGCCTGCAGCTCGTCCATCGCCACCGCCTGGCGCCCGGCCCGCTCCCCGTCCAGGTTCCACAACTGGCGCAGCGCCGCCGCCAGCGATTCGATGGCCCGTGTCTGCTCCTCCAGCGCCGCCACCGCCGCCCACTGCACCTCCCTGACCTGCTCCGTGTGCCAGAACAGGCACCGCCGCACCACCTGCACCAGCACCGCCCCGGCGCGCGCCCGCCACGTCGGTGGCTGCGCCGGCATGTCCCCCAACCGCCCGATCGCCCCCCGCAACTCCAGCGTCGCCCTCGTCAGCCGCTCCAGGTACATCTCCGGCGCCGCCGGCTCCGCCTCGCGCCCCTTCCCCACCGCTCCGTTCCTGGCTCGCCGCGCCCGCACCCTCTCCCGAATCTCGCGCATGATCGCGCTTACTTCCATCGGGCTCGGGCCGCTGCTCATCGGTTTTTCCACAGTTTCGCACAGCGATGCGGCCCCCGATGCCCGACCAGGAACAATCTGGCTATCCGTTTCCGCCCGTCCCCGCTTCCGACTCTTTTTCCCCCGCTTCAGCCGCCTCCGTTCCCCCCGCCAACGCCTCGGCAATCACCGCCCTCGCCTCTTCGGCGCGTTCGGCCGCCACCCGCACCGCGAAGCCCAGGTTCGGCAGCACCGGATCCCCTACCAGCAACGAAGGGATCCCGCTCGCCTCCAGCACCGCCTGTATCTCTCGCGCTTCCATCTCGTTCAACGTATTTACGTTGGACTCAAATATGGTTACCAGGTCCCCGTCCATGGCTCCAGCATATCAACCCCCGCTCCCTCCGGCTCC
>DAIDHC010000004.1 GCA_027452065.1 Bryobacterales bacterium | reverse complement strand
GCGGAGGCGGCGAAGGACACGCTGAAGGGGTTGAAGGCGGCGGAGGCGCCGCTGGAGATCGGGAACAAGGAGAAGGGCGGGGCGTTCGAGGGGCGGCTGGACGATGTGCGGGTGTACACGCGGGCGCTGGGGGCGGCGGAGTTGGAGACGCTGGTGGAGGACGAGCCGGTGCGGGCGACGATTCTGATTCCGGAGGATCACCGGAAGGAGGAGCAGGCGGAGCGGCTGCGGGATTATTTCCTGCGGAACGACGCGGGGGCGGAGCTTCGGGAGGCTTATGAGGAGCAGAAGAAGCTGGACGCGGAGCGGGCGGCGCTGGAGAAGGCGATACCGACGACGATGGTGATGGCGGAGATGGAGAAGCCGCGGGAAACGGCGATTCTGGGGCGGGGGGATTACCGGAACCGGGGCGACGTGGTGGAGCCGGGGGTGCCGTCGATATTGCCGGCGCTGCCGGCGGGTGCGCCGGCGAACCGGCTGACGCTGGCGCGGTGGCTGGTGAGCCCGGCGAATCCGCTGACGGCGCGTGTTGTGGTGAACCGGTACTGGCAGATGTATTTCGGGACGGGGATTGTGAAGACGGTGGAAGATTTCGGCTCGCAGGGCGAGGCGCCGGTGAACCAGCCGCTGCTGGACTGGCTGGCGACGGAGTTCGTATCGAGCGGCTGGGACGTGCGGGCGATGCAGAGGTTGATTGTGACCTCGGCGGCATACCGGCAGGACTCGCGGGTGACGCCGGAGCTGGAAGAGAAGGATCCGGAGAACCGGCTGGCGGCGCGGGGGCCGAGGCTGCGGCTGCCGGCGGAAATGATCCGGGACAACGCGCTGGCGGTGAGCGGGTTGTTGAAGGAACGCGTGGGGGGGCCGAGCGTGTTTCCTTATCAACCGAAGGGGCTGTGGCGCGACGTGGCGTTCGGGGACGGTTTTTCGGCGCAGAGCTACACGCCGAGCCACGGGGACGATTTATACCGGCGGAGCATGTAGACGTTCTGGAAGCGGAGTAGCGCGCCGCCGGAGATGACGACGTTCGACGCGCCGGACCGGGGCAAGTGCACGGCGCGGCGGCTGCCGACGAACACGCCGCTTCAGGCGCTGGTGCTGATGAACGATCCGGCGTTTATCGAAGCGTCGCGGGCGCTGGCGCAGAGGATGATGACGAAGGGCGGCAAGAGCGCGGCGCAGCGGATCCGGTATGGGTTCCGGCTGGCGACGGCGCGGTGGCCGGAGGCGAACGAAGTGGCGATTCTGGCGAAGCTGCAGACGGCGGAGGCCGGGCGGTACAAGGCGCATCCGGAGGAGGCGGCGAAGCTGGTCGCGGTGGGCGAGTCGAAGCCGGAGGCGGGAATCGCGGCCGGGGAACTGGCGGCGTGGACGACGGTGGCGAACACGATTCTGAGCCTGGACGAGACGATTACGAAGGAGTAGCGACGATGAGTGCGAACGATGAACTGGGACTGGCGCTGACGCGGCGGCATTTTTTCGGGCTGAGCAGTGTGGGGATCGGGACGGCGGCGCTGGCATCGCTGCTGAGTCCTGAGGCGTTTGGGGGAACGGCGGCGCCGGTGAGCGTGGGCGGGCTGGAGGGGCTGCCCCATTTTCCGCCGAAGGCTCGGAAGGTGATTTTCCTGCACCAGTCGGGCGGGCCGTCGCAGATCGATCTTTTCGACTACAAGCCGAAACTGAAGGCGATGGAAGGCACCGATCTTCCCGGAAGCGTGAGGAACGGGCAGCGGATCACGGGGATGACGTCGGGGCAGAGTTCGCTGCCGGTTGCGGCGTCGATGTTCAAGTTCCAGCAGTACGGGCAGAGCGGAGCCTGGTTCAGCGAACTGATCCCGCACATGGCGAAGGTGGCCGACGACATCGCGATCGTGAAGACGGTGAACACGGACGCGATCAATCACGATCCGGCGATTACGTTTTTGCAAAGCGGCTTCCAGCAGCCGGGGCGGCCGAGCATGGGGGCCTGGGTGACGTATGGATTGGGGAGCGAGAACCAGGAGCTGCCGGCGTTTGTGGTGCTGATCTCGCAGCAGAGCGCGCTGAATACGGACCAGCCGTTGTTTTCGCGGCTGTGGGGCAGCGGATTTTTGCCGTCGAAGTATCAGGGCGTGCAGTTCCGCTCGGCGGGCGATCCGGTGCTGTATTTGTCGGACCCTCCGGGGATCGGCAAGCAGACGCGGCGGGACATGCTGGACGCCGAGGCGGCATTGAACCAGATCCGGGCCAAGGCGTTCGGCGACCCGGAGATCGAGACGCGGATCTCGCAGTTCGAGATGGCGTACAAGATGCAGACCTCGGTGCCGGAGCTGATGGATTTATCGAAAGAGCCGGACCATGTGTTTGAGATGTACGGGCCGGATTCGCGCAAGCCGGGAACGTATGCGGCCAACTGCCTGCTGGCGCGGAGGCTGGTGGAGAGGAACGTGCGGTTCGTGCAGCTTTACAAGCGCGGCTGGGACCAGCACAACGACCTGCCGCGCGACCTGGCGCTGCAGTGCCAGAGCGTGGACCAGCCCTCGGCGGCGCTGGTGCAGGATCTGAAACAGCGCGGGCTATTGGACGACACAATGGTGGTGTGGGGCGGCGAGTTCGGGCGTACGGTGTACTGCCAGGGCAAGCTGACCGAGACCAACTATGGGCGGGATCATCATCCGCGGTGCTTCACGATGTGGATGGCGGGAGGGGGGATTAAGCCGGGGATTACGCTGGGGGAGACGGACGATTACTGCTACAACATCGTGTCGGACCCGGTGCCGGTCCACGACCTGCAGGCGACGATTCTGAACCGGCTGGGAGTGGATCACAAGCGGCTGACGTATAAGTTTCAGGGGCGGCATTTCCGGCTGACAGACGTGGCGGGGGAAGTGACTCAGAAGCTGCTCGGGTAAGTGGGGCGGGCGATGAGACATTTGGTCCGTCGCTCTGCCCGGTAACAGCGTAGTCGGTGGACAGTTGGGGGTGTTTCGGCTGCTTCCGTGTTGCCGAGCGGTGGGGGCAGACACCGGCGCCGGCGGTTGTCGGTCCCGGTTGGGGGGCGCAAAGTAGCTTTTTGCGCGGAAACGTGCTGAAAGTAAAATGTTTCGGCTAAAATCGAGGAGTAGGTCATCGTGTAAGGTTCCAGGACGTAGTCACGCAGTGAAATCCCACACCGTCCCCAAGAGGCTGCTGGAGCAGTTCGCATATTACGATCCGGTCACGCGTTCGAAGCGGCTCTGGAGGTACCAGAAGGGTAAGGCACCCTATGGTCGGGCAACGCCTAAGTCAGCTACGCGATGGGAGGGTCATTTTGCGGATCCGGCGAATGGCAGCAAGGAAGCTGAGCTCGAGGAGCGGCTTGAGAGGGAATTCGAGCACCCCGTCAACCAATTCCTCGACGTGATCGGCTACCGCACGTTTGTTTTGCAGCCGCGCCAGATCAAGGAGCTCACTGGCTACCTAACGATGCTGTTTACCCGGTCCCGAGCGCGGCGGGCCGCAAGCCAGAGCGAGGCAGACTTCATCATCGAGGCTTTTAGGTCCCTGATTTCGGATGAGCGGAAGCTTTCGGTTCTGACAGGCAAGCTCATGATGCTCTTAGTCGCTCGGGGAATGGACGCACGGATGGTGACGCGCGAAATGGTTGTTGGGGCAATCGAGAGGCAGATTGCAGCCCATTCCGACGCTCAAGAGCCGCAGCGGTGTTACATCCAGACCGTAGAGTCCATGATGCGCTTTCCAGGTGACTACACGCTCTACGGCGATTGGTTCGTCATTCATGCCGATCCCGCCGAGCCATTTGTGATCGGGGATGCGCCAGTAGTCACGTGGGAGAGGACCAAGGACAATAGGCTGTACTTCATGCGGGGCTTCGCCCAGCCAAACGTCGAGGTCTTTCTACCTGTTTCTCCGACAACTTGTTTACACGTTCTGCCGGGCGTGCTGCGCTCGCGGCCGGTCCTTAGGCCAGTGACTGCTGAGGTGAACATGGCGCAGGCAGTGTTCGCTACCGAGCACTGTTTTACAAGCATCCGGAGCCCAGAGCTCGACGCGGCCATCCAGCCTCATTTTTCAAAAATGCGGATCGGGATCGAGGGCTTCCCGGTGCGTCACATCGGCCTTAAGGGCGTACTCTTCGATTTTTTGATGGGCAAGCTGCGGAGAGCAGCCTGAGGGCAACGGAGAAATTCGTTGGAACGGGACAGGACGCGGCGCTGGGCTTGATTGGGGAGATCGGCGAGCAGGTCGTATAGGTCTTGGCCGGGTTGATGGGCTTCTTGAGAGGAATTAAAGGTAAGAGGCCTCGGAGTTCGCCCAGCCATGGGCGGCGCTGGTTCGGGGCTTGCATCGGCGGGGATTGTTAGCGGACACGCTGGTGATCTGGAGCGGCGAGTGCGGGCGAACGGTGTACTGCCAGGGCAAGTTGACCGAGACCAATTACGGGCGAGACCGTCACCCGCGGTGCTTCACGATGTGGGCGGCGGGCGGGGGAATCAAGCCCGGGCTCACCCGGGCTCACGATTGGTCCCCGCGGCGAAACTTTTGTTAGACTACGGCCACTTATGAAGCGAGGGCTGGTTGGTTCGCTGGGATTGGCGCTCTGCTTTGCCGCGCGGGCGTTCGCGCAAACGGCGGGGCCGATCGCTATCGTTGACGTCAACGTGGTGGACGTCAGCAAGGGTGAGATCCGCGGCCACCAGACCGTGCTGATCGCCGAGGGTCGGATCACCCGGATTGAATATTCCGATGCGATCCGTGTTCCCGCGCAGGCGGTCCGCATCGAGGGCGAAGGCCGTTATCTTATCCCCGGGCTCTGGGATATGCACGTTCATTTCCGCAGCAGTCAGGCCAGGCCGGACGTTCCTCTGGTGGAGGAAAATGCCGCCCTGCTCGATTTGTTTCTCCCGAATGGCGTGGTTGGCGTGCGGGAAATGGGCGGCGATCTGGCCGATTCCGTTTTCCGCTGGCGCGAGCAGATTCGTTCGGGGGGCCACTTCGGTCCCCGTATCCTGACGGCCGGGCGCAAGATCGATCAGATACCCCCCGCGTGGCCCGGATCGCTGGGAGTGGAGACACCCGAGGCGGCGCGCGAAGCGGTCCGGCAGGTGAAGCAGAGCGGCGCCGACTTCGTCAAGGTTTACTTCGCCAACGTCACGCCGGAGGTACTTGGCGCGGTTGTGGCTGAGGCGCACAAGGAACGGCTGAAGGTTGTCGGGCACCGGGCTTACAACCTGCCGATTCAGACGGTGGTCGAACTTGGACAGGATGGTATCGAGCACGCCTATTACATGCTGGCGTTCCAGCGCGACGGCTATGAAGCGCTGAACCGCGAGATCGCCGCGAGGAGGCAGACGCCGCTGGCGGTTTCACTGGCCGAACGCTGGGGGCGGATGCTTTATATGGAGGACCCCAAGGAGGAAGAGCGGGTCTACCGGGTGATGGCGCAAAAACAGGTCTGGGTTACGCCGACGCTGACGGCGACACTCCGGGTGTGGCAGGAATTGGGAGAGCGCGACTTCGAATCGGACGACCGGAAACGCTATGTGTACCCCGCGGTTTGGGAGAGCTGGGACCCGAAGCTGGGGAGGCGCAAGCCGCCTTCGGGCGAGGTGCGGAAGATCCTCACCGAGGTCAACAAGCGGGCCCAACGAGCAATGCTGGCCGCTTTCAAGGCCGGCGTCCCAATGCTGGCTGGAACCGACTGCGGAGTGGACAACAGCTATGTGATTCCCGGATGGTCGTTGCATGAGGAACTGGAGAACCTGGTGAAAGCCGGAGTTACTCCACTCGACGCGCTTCGCATGGCGACGATCAACGCGGCGCGATGGCGCGGCGCGGAATCGACCGAGGGGACAGTGGAAGTGGGCAAGGTAGCCGATCTGGTTCTGCTGCGTTCGAACCCGCTCGAGGCGATCAGTCATACGCGGGAAGTTGAGTCGGTCGTTGCCGGGGGCAAATATTATTCCCGATACGATCTCGACGCGATGTTGAGCGAGGTTGAGCGCGGCGCGGCCGCGGCCCGCAGTCAACAATAGCGCCGACAGCGTTGGATCGCACCGCTGGACCGGGACGGCGGCGCGGTAGGATCGAAGGGATGCAGCGGACCGATGTTTATTTGAAGGTGGAACTGATTCATGCCGACGATGAGGACGCGGCGGCGATTGCGAAGGAGATCTGCCGGCAGGTGAAGAAGCTCTATGCGGTGAGGGCGGCGGAGGTGCAGAGCCTGCATGCGCGCAGCGAGGGGAACGGCGGCGAGTGAGGCGGGGCGCGGCGCGCCCCAATGCTATACTCGCGGCCAAATGGGCTCTGACGGGCGGGACCTGGCCGGGTTTATCGACGCGGTGAAGGCGCAGGGCGCCTCCGATGAATTCGTTGTCGCGCTGCTCAAACAGAACGGGTGGGCGGAGAAGAAGATCTACCAGGCGCTGGGGGCGTGGTATGAAGCGCGGACGGGGAAGGCGGTGCCCGAAGGCGGCGGCAGGATCGAGGCGGCGCGGGATGCGTTTCTGTATCT
>DAIDHC010000003.1 GCA_027452065.1 Bryobacterales bacterium | reverse complement strand
CCGTTAAAGTAGCCGTCGACGAAGTTGAACGACGAGGTATCGACGTCCACGGCGTTAACCAGGAAGTTGGCGTGGTTAAACAGATTGTAGGCTTCGAAGCGAAGCTGGAGGGTGAAGCGCTCGGTGAGCCGGTTGTTCTTGTAGACGCCGAGGTCCAGGTTCCAGGAGCCGGGGCCGAAGACGGAGTTCCGGGCAAGCATATTGTTCGGGAAGGGTCCGAAATCGCTGATGTTGACCCGCGGATTGACGTAGCTGGAAAGCTGAAGCCCGGAGAGGTTATAGAACTGGTAGTTATCGGGGACGCCGGGCGTGGCGAGATTGGTGACGCCGTGATTGGGGGCGACGCCATTGACGAAGGCGCGGGGGCAGAAGTTATAAGCCTGGCCGCAGTCGAACAAGGTGAAGGGACTGCCGGTGTGGGCGGTGAAGATGGGGGCGATTTCGAAGCCGCCGAGGATCTTGTCGCGGAGGCTGTTGCCCTTGAACAGGGGGATGTCCCAGATGCCGGAGATGGCGACGCGGTTATGGATGTCGAAGTCGGCGTTGCCGCGGTCGAGCGAAGGGGCGAAGGGGTCGAGGAAGCCGAGGACGTAGTTGCCGGAGGCGGCGGAACTGAAGGTGCTCGAGAGGTTGTCGATGGCGTGGCTCCAGGTGTAGTTGGCGTCCAGGGTGAGGCCGGTGTGGGCGACGTTTTTCATGAGGACGCGGGTGATGAGCGAGTTGTAATTGGAGATGCCGCCGTTGGCGCGGCGGTTGATGTTGGAGTACTGGGTCTGGCGGAGGCGGGAGGTGCAGGTGCCGGGGTCGCCGGGGGTCGAGCCGGCGGTGCAGGGGTCGCCGAGATAGGCGGCGCCGGAGCCGACCGGGTTGTAGTTGGAGATGGAGTAAAGGTTCTCGCCGATGGAGCCGGAATAGGAGACGCTGGCCAGGAGGCCGCCGGCAAACTCGTGCTCGACGCTGGCGCTGAGCAGGTGGGCGTAGGCGGTGACGATATTGGGGTCGACGTTGCGGAGGCTGGCGTTGGGCAGTTTCTTGCTGCCGCTGGAGCCGGCCAGCGGGCCGCTGTTGTCGACGCTGATGGGGATGGTGGGCAGATCGGCGCCGGCGAAGAGGCTGACGACGGCGTAGTTGGGCGGGTTCTGGATGACGTTGAAGGTGACGTTGCCGAAGTTGCGCTCATAGCCGATGCCGTAGCCGCCGCGGAGGCTGGTTTTGCCGTCGCCGAAGACGTCCCAGGCGATGCCGACGCGCGGGGCGAAGTCATGATAATCGGGTCTCCAGAGACCGTCGATGGGGCTATAGGGGACGATGTCGACAGCGCCGTTGCGGATCTGCTGGAAGAGGGTTTGGCCGCTACCGTCGTAGTAATTGGAGTCGAGATAGCGGTTGACGTTGTGCTGGATGCCGAAGTACTCCCAGCGGACGCCCAGGTTGATGGTGAGGCGGGGCGACATTTTGTAAGTGTCCTGGAGGTAGAGGGCGCTTTCGCGATAGCGGTTGCTGCGGGAGAAGGCGGGCGGGCCGACGGGGAGGTTGACGGTCTGGCCGGGAAACTTGCCCTGGGGGTTGATGGCGGCCTGGAACTGGTGGATCTGGCCGAGGAGGAAGTTGTCGATTTCGTTGCCGAGATTGGTGCCGAGGCCCTGGACGGCTTCCTCGTAGGCGCCGAAAGCGCGGTTGTCCTGGAGATAGGTGGCCTGGCCGCCGAAGCGGATGTCGTGCTTGCCGATAACCTTGCTGAGGTCTTCGGTGATGGTGGCGAAGTTCTGCGGGCCGCCGAAAGGGATGGCGCTGCCGGGGGTGAACTCGTTATAGCCGGGGAAGGCGACGAGGGAGCCGAGGAAGCTGACGGCGGTGGAGGCGCTCATATAAAGTGTGGGGCTGACGGGGTTGGGGCCGAGAGGCTGCTGGAGGTTGAGGCGGTTGTAGTCGAATTTGGTCTGGCTGACAAAGGTGGGCGAGAAGGTGTGGGTGGTGCTGAAGACGAAGGCGTTGTCGACGTTGGTTTGTCCGGTGTCGAAGCCGGCGTAAGGGCTGGTGTTGATGGTGCCGGCGAACTGGTTCTGGTTGAAGAGAGCGTAGCGGGCGTACATCTGGGTCTTCTCGCTGAGGTTGTAGTCGACGCGGCCGACCAGTTCGTAGGTGTTTTGAGGGGCGCCGCCGCCGGAATCGGCGGGGTTGGTGTAGGAGACGCGGCTGAAGACCGGGGTATTGCCCGGGAGCAGGTTGCAGGGTCCGGCAGCGGCGCCGCCGCGGCAGAAGCCGACACCGGAGCTGATGAGCTGGTCCTTGGTATAGGTTTCGAGGGTGTTCAGGCCGCTGCGCTGAGCGCCATAGGCGTGGAAGAAATCCTGGGTGGCCGGGGCGGAGGCGGCGATCAACTGCGGGGTGGGGACCCAGGAGACTTCATTGGCGCCGCTGCGGATGCGGATCCACTCGGTGTTTTCAAAAAAGAAGAGCTTGTTCTTGAGGACCGGGCCGCCGAGGGAGTAGCCGAACTGGTTGCGGGTGTAAATGCCCTTGGGCAGGAGGTTGGCGTTGTTGTAGAAGCTGTTGGAGGCCAGGGCGGAGACGCGGAGGAACTCGTAGGCCGAGCCGTGGAAATCATTGGTGCCGCTCTTGGTGGCGACGTTGACGATGCCGGCGTCGGCGCGGCCGAACTCGGCGGTGAAGTTGCTGGTGAGGACGCTGTACTCCTGGACGGAGTCGAGCGGGACCTGCTGGCCGACGCTGGCGCCGAACTCATCGTTGTTCGGGACGCCGTCCAGCAGGACGTTGGTGCCGGCCGAGCGAATGCCGTTGATGGCGTAGCCGACGCCGTTGCCGCCGGGGTCGGCCGGGCTGACGTTGGGCAAGGTGGCGACGAAGTCGTATGGGTTGCGGGTTTGGCTGGGCAACTCGGTGACCTGGCGGCTGTCGATGATCCCTCCGAGGGTCTGGGTTTCGGTGTTCACGCGGACCGCGGCTTCGGCCACCTCGACGGTAGTGGTGGTGGCGCCGATCTCGAGATGGGCGTCGAGGCCGACCTTGGAGCCGACTTCGACGGTCACGGTCGACTTGTACGTGCTGAAGCCGGAAGCGGTGATGGTGACCTCATAGGAGCCGGGGAGAAGGTTGGTGATGGCGTAAACGCCGGTGGCGCCGGTGGTGGTGGAGCGGGTGGCGCCGGTGGCGACGTTACGCGAAATGACCTCGGCATTGGGAACGGCCGCGCCGGTGGCGTCGAGGACGGTACCTGTGATCTGGCCGGTTTCCCCCTGCGCCCACATCAAAGTGGTGAATGCAAAAATGCCGAAAAGGCAGAAGAGCAGTCTGATTTTCATAGATCTCCCCAGATAACGGGCCCCTCGCCCGTCGAAGTCCTTCCGGAAGGAAGGTTATAAACCCTGTTGCCGGCGCCCTAGTCCGAGGAGCGGCGGCTGCGAGAACAATACTGGCCCCACCATAAGTCAGAAACGGATAAATTGCAATGTCTAATCGATGATAGTGGGTATAGTTAGAACAGGGAAGGGACCAGGAGTTCGGGGTGTGCCACCGGGGGCGCGGTTTGACAGGCGTTCGAGGGAATCAGTATAGTAAAACTTGCACTCCGGTAGCGGTGTGTCCGCAGGGTAACGTGTGGCTCCGGGCCGCGTGCCCGCAGTCAGGAACAAAATGCCAAAGAGAACATTTCAGCCCAATAATCGCAAACGTGCGAAAACTCATGGATTCCGGGCGCGCATGAAGAGCAAGGACGGCCGGGCCGTGCTGGCGCGGCGGAGGGCCAAGGGGCGCCACAAACTGACGGTAAGCGACGAGCGAGTCGTGCGGTACGCCGACTGACGCTGTAGTGCCGCGAGAGGGCGGAGCGAACGGGTACGGGTTTCCGAAGAGCTCACGCCTGCTGAAGCCTTCTGAATTCCGCAATACATATCAGAATGGGATCCGGGTGCCGGGACGGTTGTTTGCGGCGTTCTGCCTGCGCCGGGAGGAGCCGGCGGGAGCGGGGCCGAGGGTTGGGTTCACGGCGCCGCGGGCTTTTGGTAAAGCGGTTCAAAGGAACCGGGCCAAGCGCCGGATCCGGGAGGCGCTGCGGGTGAGGCTGGGCGGCGTGAACGGGGCGTGGGACATCGTGGTGAACCCGCGGAGAGCGGTGTTGACGGCGACGGCGGAAGAGTTGAGGCGGGAAGTGGAGCGATTGGTGAATCAATGCGGCAAGCGGTGATTTTCGCGCTCCGGATGTACAAGCGGTGGATCTCGCCGATGCTGCCGTCGGCGTGCCGGTTCCGGCCGACGTGTTCGGAATACATGATGGAAGCCGTGGCGCGGCACGGAGTAGCGCGGGGCGTGTGGATGGGCCTGAAGCGGCTGGGGCGGTGCCATCCGTTCCACGCCGGGGGCTTCGATCCGGTGCGCTAGGCACGGGAAGGGATTGATGGCCGATACGTCACAAAATCAGGGCTCCCCGGCGGGGAAAAGCGGCTTCGAGCTGCCGATGGAGATGCGCCTGCTGATCGCGTTCGCGCTGATGGTGGGCATCCTTTTCCTGACGCCGTACATATACAAGCCGACGCCGGCGCCGAAGACGGCGAAGCCCGCGGTGGCGGCCTCGACGGCCAAGCCGGCCGAGGGCACGGGGGGCGCAAAGGCGGCCGCGGCGGTGACGCCGGCGGCGGACACGGCGGCGCCGCTGGCGCTGGGCCAGGCGGCCGGGACGCGGGAAGAGACGTTCGTGATGGAAAGCGACGTCTACCGGGTGGTATTTTCGAGCCGCGGCGGAGTGGTGAAGTCGTGGACGCTGAAGAAGTACAAAGACTCGGCAGGCAAGCCGCTGGAGTTGGTGGATGAGTCGGCCGAGGCCGCTGTGGGGGCACCATTTTCGCTTCGCTTTCCCGAAGGCAAGGCGCCCGCACCGGACCTGAACGCGGCGCTGTTTGTGGCGCGGCCGGCGGAGGGTGGGCTGGGGATCGACTATGAATTTTCCGACGGCGCCACGGCCTGCCGGAAATCGTTCCGGTTCGAGGCGGGCAGCTACTTGTCGAAGGTGACGACGGAGGTGACCCGGAACGGGGCGCCGGTGCCGCACATGATCGAGTGGCGGGGCGGGTTCGGCGATCCGCTGGTGCTGAACGCGGCGGCGGCGCAGCACTCGCTCTACTACGATCTGGCGGACGCCAAGCTGCGAATGAAGACGGGCAAGGACGCCAAGAGCGGACCGGTGACGGCGAAGGGGACTTACTCGTTCGCCGGCCTGGAGGACGCCTATTTCGCGGCGGTGTTTTTGCCGGCCGACAACAGCACCGTCGAGCTGGACACGTATGGAGACAGCCTGCCGCGGGGGCCGGACAAGAAGCTGGACCCGCACGTCGGCGTGGCGGTGGGCGGGGACAGCGTGAACCGGCTGGCGCTGTTTGTGGGGCCCAAGGACGTGGACCTGCTGAACCGGGTGGATCCGAAGCTGAAGCAGTTGATCGACTGGGGATGGTTCGGGATCATCGCCAAGCCGCTATTCCTGGTGATGAAGGCGCTGAACAACCAGTACGTGCACAACTGGGGCTGGTCGATCATCGCGCTGACGGTGGCGATGAACCTGCTGCTGCTGCCGCTGCGGTTCAGCAGCATGAAATCGGCCAAGAAGATGCAGGCGCTACAGCCGCAGATTGCGGCGATCAACGCCAAGTACAAAAGCGTCAAGCTGAACGATCCGCGCAACGCCGAGAAAAACCAGGAGGTGATGGACCTCTACAAGAAGCACGGCGTGAACCCGGTGGGCGGGTGTTTGCCGATGCTGCTGCAGATGCCGCTGCTGTACGCCTTCTACAAAGTTCTGGCGGTGACGATCGAGCTGCGGGGCGCGCCGTGGCTGTGGGTGAGCGATCTTTCGCAGCCCGAGCACCTGGCGATCCGCATCCTTCCGACGGTAATGATCGTGACGCAATTTCTGGTGCAGAAGCTGACTCCAAACCCGTCGGCCGATCCGTCGCAAGCCAAGATGATGATGATGATGCCGCTGGTGCTGGGGTTCTTCTTTTACTACCAGTCGAGCGGCCTGGTGTTATACTGGCTGACTAGCAATCTGGTGGGAATTCTCACGCAATGGCTCATGAATCGTGCCACCCCCGCGGTGGCGGTTGCAGCGGCCCCGCCGGTGCAGAGAAAGAAAACTTCCAAGGCGTGATTGAACGTGGATAAGCCCAAGTACACGGTAGAGGAACTGGCTCCCCGGCTGGAGGCGTTCCTGGGGCCGCTGCTCCGGTTGACTGGTTTCGAGTTGTTTTTCGATCTGGCGGAGGGCGGACACACGCATCCCGAGATTGAAGACCCCGAAGTGGTGGTGCGTTTCAGCGGCGAAGACGTCGGTCTGCTGCTGGGCAACCGGGCGGAATTGCTGCTGGCGCTCGAGCATCTGACGATGGAGGCGCTGCGGGTCCCCTCGGAGGATCATTCCCGGATTTGCTTCGACGCCAACGACTACCGGATGCTGCGGATCGAGGAGCTGCGGATGAGCGCGGCGGCGGCGGCCGAGCGGGTGAAGAAATCGCACGTGCCGTTCCACTTCAATCCGATGAGCAGCCGGGAGCGGCGGATCATCCATCTGAGCCTGCGCAACGAGACGGCGGTGCGGAGCGAGAGCACGGGCACGGGACCGATCCGGCAGGTTGTGATTGTGCCGGCGGAGATGAAGACGGTGCCGGAGCCGATTCTGCCGCCGGAGCCGCGCGAGGGGATGCGGCGCGAGGGCGGCCGGCACGACGGGCCGAGAAGAGATGGGCCGAGACGAGACGGGCCGCGGCGCGAGGGTGGTCCTCCCCGCCACGGCGGTCCGAGGCGCGGCGGGCCGCCGCGCAACCACTAGCACCGGGAAGTTTCATCGGCTGTTTTGCATTCCCACGTTCATTATTCGGTCGAGGACACCATCGCCGCGTTGAGCACGCCGCCGGGCCGTTCCGGCCTGGGCGTGGTGCGGGTGTCGGGAGCCGGAGCGCGGGCGGTGGCGGAGGCGATACTGCGTTTCGGCGCGGCGCCGGAGTGGAAGCCGAGGACGGCGGCGCTGGCCCGTCTGGTGGACCGCGACGAGGCGGCGGTGGACGACGTGGTGGCGACGTATTTCGCGGCGCCGAAGTCTTACACGGGCGAGGACGTGGTGGAGATCGCCTGCCACGGCTCGCCGGTGATCCTGCGGCACTGCCTGGAGAGGGCGTGCGAGGCGGGGGCGAGGCTGGCAGGGCCGGGCGAGTTCACGCTGCGGGCGTATTTGCGGGGGCGAATCGACCTGCCGCAGGCCGAGGCGATCCGCGATCTGATCGAATCGACGACGCTGTACCAGGCGAGAGTAGCGGCGCGGCAGGCCTCCGGATCGGTGTCCCGGGCGCTGCAGCCGGCCAAAGAGAAGCTGCTCGAACTGGTGGCGCTGCTCGAGGCGGGGATCGACTTTGCCGAGGACGACGTGGACGTGGCGGCTGCCGCGGAGATCGCCGGGCGGCTGGGCGTGGTGAAAGAGAAAGTGGCGGCGCTGGCGGCGAGCTTCGCCTATGGAAAGCTGGTGCACGACGGAGTGGCGCTGGCGATCGTGGGCCGGCCGAACGTAGGCAAGAGCAGTCTGTTCAACCGGCTGCTGGAGCGGGACCGGGCGATTGTGACCGACATTCCGGGCACGACAAGGGACCTGGTGAGCGAGACGGTGGCGCTGTGCGGGATACCGGTGAAGCTGGTGGACACGGCGGGGATACGGGCGGGGCAGGACCGAGTGGAGGAGCTGGGAATCGAGCGGAGCTATCAGGCGATGGCGGACGCCGATGTGACGGTGATGGTGATCGACGGGGCGGCGGGAGTGGAGAAGGCGGACATGGAGTTGTGGGAGACGGTGGCGCGGCAGGGGCGGCACGTGGTGGCGGCCAACAAATGCGATCTCGAAGGGTTCGCGCGGCACGCGGGCGAGTTGCCGGAAGGAGCGCTGGCGGTATCGGCGGCGACCGGGGCGGGGATGGAGGCGCTGCGGGAGCGGATTGGAGCGATGATCGCGCCGGGGGGCGAGGCGGAGGGAGGCTTCATCACGAGCCTGCGGCAGGAGCAGTTGCTGAGAGAGAGCGTGGAAGCGCTCGAACAGGCGCTGCGGGCGGCGGAGGCGGGACTGCCGCACGAGATGCTGCTGCTCGATTTGTACGCGGCTCTGCGGCCGCTGGACGCGATCACCGGGGCGACGACGGCGGATGACATTCTGAACCGGATCTTTTCGACGTTTTGTATCGGGAAATGAGAGTGGGCAATGGGCGGCGGATCGAACGTGGAGGAAAGCGGGAGTTTGGATACACTTTGGATAGACTACGGGGCGGCACATCACCGAAAAGGCTAGTGAATTGATACGCATTGCACTTATCGTGGCGGTCTGTGGGGCGCTGGCGGCGCCGGCCTGGAGCGAGGAGAACCAACTCGACTCCAACAAGAGCCTGTTCGCGGTGTTTCTGGCGCGGGCGGCGGCCGGATACGACAGCCCGGGAGCGCCCGACGCGCATCCGGCGCGGGCCGGAATGCTGGCCAAGATCGCGGCCGCGCATCCGGCGTCGCTCGAAGGGCTGAAGCAGTTTTTCGCCTCGCATCTGGCGGCGAGCCAGGAGGCGGATCAGAACCAGTACATCTCCTATGCGCTGGCGGTTGAAGGGCCGCCGGAGTTCACCTACCGGTACGAAGTGAACGAGCTGCCGCCGGAGGTGCGGACGCTGGCGGGGCTGGACCGTCTGCTGGCGGCATTCTGGCGCGAGGCGGGGCTGGATGAGCTGTGGAACACGGCTGAGCCGGTGTACGGGCAGATTCTGGAAGCGTATCATGGGCCGGTGACGCAGGCGCTGTTCACGGTGAACGCGTATCTGAGGAATCCGACCAGCGGGTATCTGGGGCGGCGGTTCCAGGTGTTTGTGGACGTCGCCGGGCCTCCGGGCGTGATCCAGGCGCGCAGCTACAAGGACGATTATTCGGTGGTGGTGACGCCGGTGGGGGCGACCATGGCGCGGGTGGCCGAGGCGGTGGGCGAGCAGACGCCGCAGATCCGGCATTCGTATCTGCATTATCTGTTGGACCCGCTGGGGATCCGGTATGCGGCGGAACTGGACGAGAAACAGTCGCTCGACGATATTTCGGACGGGGCGCCGGCGCTCGATGAGATGTACAAGAAGGACTTTCTGCTGCTGGCCACCGAGTCGCTGATCAAGGCGGTGGAGACGCGGCTGGAGCCGGCCTCGGCTCGGGCGGGGATGGTGGATGCGGCGCTGAGGCAGGGCTTCATATTGACGCCGTTTTTCACCGAGCAACTGCCGGGCTACGAGAAGCAGCCTCAGTCGATGAAGCTGTATCTGCCGGACATCATCAAGGCGATCGACGTGAAGAAGGAGACGCGGCGGCTGGCGGATGTGAAGTTCGACGCGGCGCCGGCGGCGGCGGCGAAAGCCTCGACCCCGCCGAAGCTGCCGGCCGGGCAGCAGGCGCTGATGGACGCCGAGTCGTTATCGTTCGATAAGAAATACGACCAGGCCAAGGAGGCGTTCGGGCGGGTGCTGCGGGAGCCGGACACGGGCGGGCTGCACGCGCGGGCGTATTTTGGACTGGGGAGGATCGCGGCGTTCCAGAGGGATCCGGAGCTGGCGGAGAAGATGTTCGAGAAGACGCTGGAGCTGAAGCCGGACGCGGATACGGAGAGTTGGGCGAAGCTGTATCTGGGGCGGCTGGCGGCGGCGGCGGGGGAGGACCAGCAGGCGGCGGCGTATTACCGGGCGGCGATGGCGGTGGACGGCGGCTCGGCGCAGGCGAAGCTGGAGGCGGGGAAGCTGCTGGGGGCGGGCCCGGCGCAGAAGAGGCCGGAATAGAGGAAAATCGGAGAAAACCAAAATGAGGAGTGAGGTTATGAAGAGAAGCTTAGCTATGGCGGCGGTCCTGGGATTATTGCTGGCGGCGGCGCCGTCGTTCGCTCAGAAACCGAAGTCGCAGAAGGAAGTGGATGCGCTGATGGCGATTCAGAACGCGACCACGGCGGACGCGCGCCTGAAGGCGATTGACGATCTGTTGACGAATTTTGCCGACACCGAATTTAAGGACCAGGTGCTGGACATGGCGGTGGAGACGGCGCGGCAGAAGAACGACGCGGCGCTGGTGGCGGTGTGGGCGGACCGTGCGCTGCAGGCCAATCCGAAGGACTACATCGCGATGGTGGACCTGGCGTCGGTGACCGCGGGCCAGATGAAGCCGTTCGACCTGAACCTGGCGGACGAGGCGGCGAAAGTGAACAAGAACGCCAACGGGGCGCTGGCGCTGATTAAGGACGCGGCCAAGCCGAATGCGAACATGAGCGACGCCGACTGGACGGGCTACAAGCAGGACCTGGCGGCCAGCGCCTACGAGGCGATGGGGATGGCGAACGCGGTGCAGAAGAAGTACCCGGAGGCGATCGCGGCGTACAAGGCGGGGCTGGCCGAGCACGACAATCCGGTGCTGATGGTGAGGCTGGGGCAGGTGTATGCGAGCAGCAACCAGTTCGACGATGCGATCGCGCAGTTCGACAAGGCTGCTGCCCACCCGCAGGCCTCACCGCAGGTGAAGCAGGTGGCGGCGGCGGCGAAGGCGGAGGCAGAGAAGAAAAAAGCGGCGGCCGCGGGTGCTGCGGCTCCGGCAGCGCCGGCGGCGCCGAAACCACAATAGAGGCACGCATGAGCGCGGCGATCGAGGAGCTGGAAGCGGCGCTGGGGTACCGCTTTCAGGACCGGGAGTTGTTGAGGCGCGCGCTCACGCATAAATCGCGGGCATCGGACCGCGACGCCCCGCCGGAGCTGGCCGACAATGAGCGGCTGGAATTTCTGGGTGACGCGATATTGGGGTTCCTGGTGAGCGAATGGCTGCTGCGCCGGGAACCGCAGGCGCCGGAAGGAACGCTGTCGAAGATGAAGAGCCGTCTGGTGAGCGCGACGCACCTGTTGTCGGTGGCGCAAGCGCTGGACGTCGGCCGGTATCTGTATCTGGGGCGCAGCGAGGAGATGAACGGGGGGCGGTCGAAGAAGGCGCTGCAGGCCGACGCGGTGGAGGCCGTGATCGCGGCGATCTACCTGGACGGGGGGATGGAGCCGGCGCGGGCGTTCGTGTCGCAATGGGTGACCGGGGAGGCGGAGGGGCTGGCGGGGGCGCTGCCGGACGCCACCGATTACAAGAGCGCGCTGCAGGAGATGACGCAGGCGCTGCGGCTGCCGCATCCGCGCTATGCGACGGTGGAGGAGCGGGGGCCCGAGCACGCCAAGACGTTTCTGGTGGAGGTCCGGGTGGGAAAGGACTGGGCCGGACGGGCCGAAGGGTTGTCGAAGAAGAGCGCGGCGCAGGAGGCGGCGAGGCGGGTGATCGCGCAGCTCAACGAGCAGAGCCCGTGAAGGGGCGATTCCGGTCGCCGACGCCGCCGCTGATCGCCGGTCTGGCGGTGACGCTGGCGGCGATGGCGGGCTTTTCCTGGTACACGCTGGGGCAGATCGCGGGGCTGAGAAAGCTGCAGACCACGACCATCGACCGCAACCGGCGGGACTCGCTGCAACTGCTGCGCATTGAGAACGACCTGAACGCGCTGGCGCTGGCGATGCGGGACATGGTGAACGGGGACGAGCCGTATCCGCTGCAGGCGTGGCGGGGGCAGTTTGAACGGCAGAAGCGGGACCTGGATGACGCGCTGGCGCTCGAGCGGAAACTGGCGCCGGAAGGGCCAAACGCGGACCGGCAGCAGTATTTCGCGCAGTCGCTGAACCAGTTCTGGGTGTCGGTGGAGCAGGTGTTCGCGCTGGCGGCGGCCGGGGAGGGGGAGCGGGCGCGGGGCCTGATTCGGACTTCGCTCGAGCCGCAGGAGGCGGCGATCACGGCGACGGCGGCGCGGCTGCTGGTGCAGAACAACGAAGCCGAGGAGCGGGCGGCGGCGCGGGTGCAGGACATCTACGCGCGGGTGGAGCGGGACATCTATCTGTTCCTGGCGGCGGTGCTGGTGGCGGTGTTCTTGACCAGCCTGTATCTGATTTCGTCGAACCGGACCCTGTTTGCGCGGCTGGAGGCGCTGTCAAGCCAGCGGAGCGCGCTGTCGCGCAAGCTGATTACAATGCAAGAAGAGGTATTGAGGTCGATCTCGCGCGAGCTTCACGATGAGTTCGGGCAGATCCTAACGGCCATGGGAGCGATGCTGGCGCGAGCGGAGCGGAAAGAAGCGGCGGCGCCGTTCCGCGAGGATCTGCACGAGATCCGGCTGGTGGCGCAGGGGGCGCTCGAGAAAGTGCGGGGCTTGTCGCTGGCGCTGCACCCCTCCATCCTGGACGAAGGGGGCCTGGAGCAGGCGATTGACTGGTACGTGCCGATTTTCGAGAAGCAGACCGGGATCCGGGTGCGGTATGAAAAAAGCGGGACGAGCCCGGAGATTCCGGAGAACGTGGCGATCCACGTCTACCGGATGCTGCAGGAGGCGCTGAACAACGTGGCCAAGCATTCGGGCGTTGCGGCGGCCGAGGTGCGGGTGCAGTTCCGGCCGGAGAGTTTGCGGCTGGAAGTGGAGGATCACGGGTTGGGGATGGGGCAGAAGAAGGCCGCCGATGCGCGCCGGGGCATCGGGCTGGTGGCGATGAGGGAGCGCGCGGAGCTGCTGCGCGGCACGCTGGTGTTTGAACGTCCGGCGGAGGGGGGAACGCGGGTGCGACTGAGCGTTCCGATAGGGGAGACAGAATGAATCAACCGATTACAGTATTGCTGGCCGACGATCACGGCCTGGTGCGGCGGGGCTTCCGGAGGATTCTGGAAGACGACCCGGAGATCCGGGTAGTGGGGGAGGCGGCCGACGGGGCCGAGGCGGTGAAACTGGCGCAGCAGTTCGAGCCGCAGGTGGTGGTGATGGACATGGCGATGCCGGGGCTGAACGGCATGCAGGCCTGCATCGAGATCCTGCGCGTGCTGCCGAAGACCGGGGTGCTGATCCTGAGCATGTATTCGGAGGACAACTACGTCCGGAACGCGATGAAGGCCGGGGCGAAGGGCTACATTCTGAAGGACGCGATGGACATCGACCTGGCGGCGGCGGTGAAGAAAGTGGCGGCCGGGCAGAAGGTGGTGGGGCCGGGGCTGTTGTCCTCGACGGTGGAAGCGGACGAGGACGCCGGAAAGCTGACGCCGCGCGAGAGGCAGATTCTGCAGTTGATCGCCGAGGGGAAGTCGAACAAGGAGATCGCGGCGCTGCTGGAGCTGAGCGTGAACACGGTGAGCGTACACCGGGCGAACCTGATGGAGGCGCTGGGCATTCACCGGACGGCGGAGCTGGTGCTGTACGCGGTGCGCAAGGGGCTGGTGCAACTGCCGTGACGCGGAGGGACCTGCTGCTGGCCGGGCCGTGGGCGGGGCTGGGCTGGGCGGGAGTGACCGGAGGGGAGTCGCCGGGTTTCCGGCTGACGGACGTGACGGCGCAGGCGGGCATTCATTTCGAGCACGACAACGGCGCTTATGGCGCGAAATATCTGCCCGAGACGCTGGGGCCGGGCTGCGCGTTTCTGGACTACGACAACGACGGCTGGCAGGACATTCTGCTGGTGAACGGCGACGGCTGGCCGGGGCACCGGACAGGTCGGAGCACGCTGAAGCTGTACCGCAACAACCGCGACGGGACGTTCACCGACGTGACGCGGCGCGCCGGGCTGGACGTGGAGATGTACGGCCTGGGCGTGGCCGCGGGCGACTTCAACAACGACGGCTTTCCGGACCTGTTCATCACCTGCGTCGGCCAGAGCCGCCTGTTTCAGAACACCGGCAAGGGCACGTTTACCGACATAACGAAGCACAGCGGCCTCATGGGCCACGAGGGCTTCAGCACGTCGGCGCTGTGGTTCGACTACAATCGCGACGGGCTGCTCGATCTGTTCGTGTGCAATTACGTGAAGTGGTCGCCGGCCGAGGACGTGTTCTGCACGCTCGACGGGAAGCACAAATCGTATTGCACGCCGGAGGCCTTCCGGGGCTCGACCTGCTGGCTGTTCCGGAACAAGGGGGATGGAACGTTCGAGGATGTGACGGCGGCCAGCGGCATCTTCGACACCAGCTCGAAATCGCTGGGCGTGGCGATGTTCGACTACGACAACGACGGCTGGCCGGACCTGTTTGTAGCCAACGACACGCAGGCCAACAAGCTGTACCGCAATCTGCGCAACGGGCGGTTTGAAGACGTGGCGCTGGAGGCGGGGGTTGCCTTCAGCGAAGACGGAAAGGCGCGCGCCGGTATGGGCGTGGACGTGGCCGACTACGACAACTCGGGGCTGGCCGGCCTGGTGGTGACCAACTTTGACAACGAAATGCTGGGTCTGTACCGGCGCGGGCGGGGGGCGTCGTTCGTGGACCAGGCGCCGGGGTCGAACGTGGGGCGGGTTTCGCGGCGCAGCCTGGGCTTCGGCTGCTTCTTCTTCGACGCCGATCTGGACGGGCGGCTGGACCTGCTGGTGGTGAACGGGCACATTGACGACACGGTGCGGAACGTGAACCGGGAGACGCGATACGACCAGCCGCCCCATCTTTTCTGGAATCGCGGCGCGGCCGGATTCCGCGACGTGGCGGCGGAGGTGGGGGCGGGATTCGCGAGCCCGAAGGTGGGCCGGGGCGCGGCCTTCGGCGATTATGACAACGACGGCGACCTGGATGTGCTGATCACCACCAATCACGGCCCGGCCTATCTGTACCGCAACGACAACACAGCCGGGAACCGCTCGCTGCGGCTGCGTCTGCGGGGCACGCAGTCCAACCGCGACGCGATTGGGGCGGTGGTTAAGGTTTACTCGGGCGGGACGGCAAGCTCGCGGACGGTGAAGAGCGGGTCGAGCTACCTGTCGCAGTCCGAGCTGCCGGTGACCTTCGGCCTGGGGCGCGGCCAGGGCGTCGAGCGGGTGACGGTGGCCTGGCCGAGCGGGCGCGGCGAGGAGTACAAGCGCCTGGCCGCGGGCCGGTACGAGATTGTGGAAGGCAAGGGCATCCAGAAGGCCTGAGTCCGGCTTACACTGTGATAAAGGGAGACCCCATGACAGGTCCGATGCAGAGCGTTGAGCAGTGGGACGAATTCGTAGCCGGACGCTACCAGCCGGGAAAAGAGAAAGAGCAGTTCCGGAACTACCGCGCCGAGGCCAACCCCGGGGTGACGGAGTTTTACCGTCAGAATCACGCGCTGCAGACGATGGACTTCGTGCTGGCCAAGAAAGCCGAGTTCGGGCCGCACCGCCGGGCTTCGATGGGCATCTGGGAGGCCATGGAGTATCTCAACACTCTGGTGGATGAGAGCGATCCGGACACCGACCTTTCGCAGATCGAGCACCTGATGCAGACGGCGGAGGCGATCCGGCGGGACGGGCATCCGCGCTGGATGGTGCTGGCGGGCCTTGTGCACGATCTGGGCAAGGTGCTGTGTCTGTGGGGCGAGCCGCAGTGGGCGGTGGTGGGCGACACGTTCCCGGTCGGCTGCGCGCATTCGGACCGGATTGTTTTCCCGGAATTTTTCGAGGCCAACCCGGATTCGCACCATCCGGTTTACTCGACTGAATACGGCATTTACGAACCCAACTGCGGGCTGGACAAGGTGCACATGTCCTGGGGCCACGACGAGTTCATTTACCAGGTGACGCGCGAGCACCTGCCCGAGCCGGCGCAGTATATGCTCCGCTACCACTCCTTCTACGCGGCGCACCGCGAAGGGGCCTACGACCACCTGATGAACGATCGCGACCGGGAAATGTTCTCCTGGGTGCGGCTGTTCAATCCCTACGACCTGTATTCCAAGGGCGCGGACCGCCCGGACGCCCAGGCCCTGCGGCCCTATTATGAGGACCTGATCGCCGAGTACTTCCCCGCCCAACTAGCCTGGTAATAGTCACCTTAAGGGTGTCACGAACGGGCACTGCGGCTCACAAAACAGTTGCGTCTCCGGCAAGGTTCGGATAAAGTGAGGCGACTGGAGGGTTGGGGATGGCATTTTGCTCGAGTTGTGGATCGCAGGTGGACGGGAAGTTCTGCCCGAAGTGCGGCGCGCCGCAGACAGGGGCGGCGGGAGCAACTCCTGTTCCACCGCCGGCCGACTACAGCACACCGCAGGCGCTGCCCGTGCCGGCGGCGGGAATGGAAGATAACATGGCCGGCGCGCTGTGCTACCTGCTGGGGTTCATCACCGGCATTATTTTCCTGGTGATCGAGCCGTATAACAAGAGACCGTTTGTCCGGTTCCACGCCTTTCAGGCGATCCTGTTCAGTGCCGGATGGATCGCTATTTCGATCGCGCTGTCGATCGTGTTCGGCATCCTGGGCATGGCGTCGGGCATGTGGGTACTCTTCCTGCCGCTGCGGGCGCTGATCGGGCTGCTGGGATTCCTGCTGTGGTTGTTCTGCATGTTCAAGGCGTACAACCGCGAGATGTATCAATTGCCGATCGTCGGGCCGATCGCCGCCAAACAGGCGGCGTCCTCCTAGAAAAAGCCGGGAGCGCTGTCGGAAGGAACGCGGAGACCGCGGTGCTCGAGGTGTGCCACGAGCCCCGCGGCGTCGTCGGTGATGATGTCGTCCACGCCGGCTTCGAGCGCGGCCTCCCAGGCGGAGGGTCCGTTGACGGTCCAGACGAGGACGCGGACGCCCGCGGCATGGGCGGCCTGGACGCGTTCCGGCGTGAGCAGAGAAAACGCGACGGAGGCGGCATCGGCCCAGGCCTCGCGGGCGATCTGCTCATACGGGAGCGGCTCGCCGTCCCAGAGCGCGGCCAGGGGAAGATCCGGCGCCAGATGGGCGACCGCGCGCAGGACGCGGAAATCGAAAGACTGAACCAGGCAGCGGGTTTCGAGCGAGTGCCGGGTGATGGAAGCCACGAGCAGGCGCGCGAACGCCTCGGGAGCGGGGGTGTAGTCGGGGTGATCGGGGAAGCTCTTGACCTCCAGGTTGAAGCCGAACGAGCCGAGAGGGGCAAGCGCAAAAACTTCGTCGAGCGAAGGGCAGCCGCGGCGGCGCACCTCTTCGAGACTCAGGTGGGCCAGGAGCGCGGCATCGGGTTTCAGCCAGGGATCGTGGGAGACAGCGAGGGCATCGTCGCGGGTGACGCCAAGGTCGAGCTCGATGAAATCGGCGCCGTCGAGGATGGCGGCGGCAAAGCCGGCGACCGTGTTTTCCGGAAAGTGGAGCGGGGAGCCGCGATGGGCGTGGACGAGCGGGCTAATCGGCGGCATGGGGGGCGAGCCGGGGCGCGGGAGCGGAGCCGAGGGGTGCGGAGGAGCCGGAGGGGAAGCGGAAGCGGGACTCGGGGATGCCGGGATTCCAATCGATGCGGTCAACAGTGAGAGACTGGCTGCGGCCGGTTTCCGGAGTTTGCGAATCGACGCGGAAGGCGACCATCTGGCCGCCGGAGCGGCGGTAATCGCGGAACTGGCTTTCGATGAGGACCTCGCGGCCGCCGGTGTCGCGCCCGCCGACGGTGCGGGTTTCCAGCCACGTGGCGGGGTCGAGGTAATAGTAGAAGACGTTCCCGTCCTTAAGGCGGACCATCAGCTTGTAGGCTTCGCGGCCGCCCAGAGGTGCCCGCCCGTCGTAGCGGACGGTGATCCCGCGGGCGCGCCAGTCCACAAGCGGGCCGTCGAACTCGGCGTCCTCGGCGAGGTTGCTCACCTCGTCGCCGGCCAGATGAACGGGCGGCAGAGGCGAACGGCCGGCCGGGATGAGCTGGCTCCAGGCGCGAACGCCGTCGAAGGCGCGGACCAGGGTGACGCCGTCGAGAGTAACCGAGATGCGGATCTGGGGGCCGGATTCGCCGCGGCGCTGTTCGATGAGCAGCGTGCTCTCGCCGTCGGGATCGGAGGATTGGCGGGCGGCGATGCGCTTGGATGTCACGGCGCGGATGCGGTCGAGGCCTCCGCGGGCGGCCAGGTTGTGGGCTACGATCTCATCCACCGTCTGGGCGGCGGCGGGAGCGAGCGCCAGCAGCAAGGCCAGCCACGGCCTCATGAGACGGGGTGGTTCTGTCCGGCAGGGGCGGATTCCTCGGCGGATTCAGCCTCCAGCGGCACTTCGCACTCGCAACAGTCGCTGCAGCGCAGGCAGCGGGCGCAGCGATGGTTAGCGCAGGCGTCCTTGGCGCAATAGACGCAGATATCGGTGGAGGGCTCACCGCAGATGCTGCACTCGAACGTTCGGGCTTCGCTCATGGTTTGATTACTTTGACTTTCCCCCGGCGGCGGGCTGGCGGCTGATGTTTCCCCGGCAGCGCTGCGCCTCGTGATCCATAACCTGGTACTCGTGCTCGCGCTGGGCCGCCAGATCGGTAATGTACTGGCGAAACTGAGTCGTATTCCGGCCGCCTTCGTTGAGCACCCCTTGCATGATGTCGGCGACTGCCGGATTGTCGTACTTTCTGACGCCGTTAATGAGCGAGGCGAGTTCGGTGTCCAGGGCCTCCAGGCGGAAATAGGTGTCCAGGGCCTGGCTGAGCTTGTCGGGGTCGCGGGCCAGGGAGTCGGCCGAGGTATTGAAATACCCGATCTCGTTTTCGGCGGTCTTTTTCTGCTCGACATAGGAATACGGGGCGCCCATTTTGACCCAGACGTCGGGATTCATGCGGGCCAGAAGAGGCGACAGGCGCCGGGTCTGGGTCTGGAGGGAATCGAGGGTGCGGCGGACATCCCAATCGGCGAGAACGCCGGCCGGCGGGGCCGGGGACGCCGCGGGCTTGGCCGGGGCGGGGGATTGAGCGAAAAGAGCGGGGGCTAGGATGACGGCAAGGAGCAGAATGGTTTTCATGCGGCCGGGAGGGGCTCCCACTGCTAGTGTCGCACGCCGTGAACCGGATGGGCCGCGGGTTTAGGGCGCGGGAGGCGGAGGCGGGGGAGGTGGCGGCGGGCCGACCGTGCCGCCGGCGCCGGTTGTGCCCTTCGAGTTGCCGCTGCCGGCTCC
>DAIDHC010000002.1 GCA_027452065.1 Bryobacterales bacterium | reverse complement strand
AGCACCGCCACCCCATCCCTCGGCAGCGCTTCCACCAACTCCCGCTTGGCCAGTGCGATGCCCTCGATCGAATCGAAGTTCTCGATGTGCGCCGGCCCGACGTTGGTCACCACCGCGATTCCCGGCCGCGCCAGCCCGGCCAGCGCGCGGATCTCCCCCGCATGATTCATTCCCATCTCGAGCACCGCCGCCCGAGCCCCGGCCTCGAGCCGCAGAATCGACAGCGGCACCCCGATCTCGTTGTTCAGATTGCCGCACGTCTTGCCCACCGGCATCGCCTCGGACAAAAACTCGGCAATGATGTCCTTGGTGGATGTCTTGCCCGCGCTGCCCGTGACGCCGATCATCACGCCGCTCCACTCGGAGCGCGCCCAGCCGGCGATGTCGGTCAGCGCGCGCAGCGGGTCCGCCACCTCGATCACTTTCTCCCGCCCGCTTCCCTGCCCCGCCGCCCGCTCGGCCACCGCCGCCACCGCTCCGCGCGCCAGCGCCGCCTCGACAAACTCGTTTCCGTCGTGCCTCGGACCCCTCAACGCGAAGAACAGGTCTCCGGCCGCCAGCGTGCGGCTGTCCACGCTCCAGCCCGTCGCCTGCTCGGCGCCGGTGAGTCCCGGAGGGAGCGCGGCTGCGGCCGCGCGGGCCAACTTGTCGACGGGAAAAATCATTCTGCTCCGGAGCGATTTCCTCTCAGACTGCCGTTCCCCGCCCGAACCCCATCTTCCGCAGCACCTGCCGGGCGATCTCGCGGTCGTCCAGATGGATGGTCCGGTCCTTGAGCACCTGGTAGGTTTCGTGGCCTTTACCGGCAATTACCACGATATCCTCCGGCCCAGCCTCGCGCAGCGCCAGCCCGATGGCCGTCTCCCTGTCCAGCTCCACAACGTGCGGAGTGTCGTAGCGCCGCAGGCCAACCAGCGCGTCCATGATGATCGACAGCGGATCCTCCGATCGCGGATTGTCGCTGGTGAGCACGACGTAGTCGCTGCCCTCGCCCGCGGCCATTCCCATCAGCGGACGCTTGGCCCGGTCGCGGTCCCCGCCGCAGCCGAACACCGTGATCACCCGGCGCCGCGTTAGCGCCCGCGCCGCGGCAACGACATTGCGCAGCGCATCGTCGGTGTGGGCGTAGTCCACCACCACCGTGAACGGTTGTCCCAGATCAATCTGCTCGAAGCGCCCCGGGACGGGCGGGCACTCGGCAATACCCGTTGCAATCATGTTTAAATCCATTCCGTGACTCAAAGCCGCGCCGCAGGCGGCGAGAATGTTGTAGACGTTGATCCGCCCGATCAGACGCGACTGCACGCGCGCCGTCCGGCCCCGGTAGTCGAGCACGAACTGGAGTCCCTTGGACCCCAGCTCGACGTCCCGCGCCAGCAGGTCGCCCTTCCCCTCGAGCGAGTAGCGGATCACTTCGGTTTCCGGCCTCGGCGCAATCCGCCGGCCCCACTCGTCGTCCTGATTGATCACCGCCCAGCGCGGCGCCGGCGCGGCCAGCGGGGCGAACAGCAGGCACTTCGCCGCGAAGTAGTCCTCCATGTCGCGGTGAAAGTCCAGATGGTCGCGGGTGAGGTTGGTGAACACCGCCGTGTGAAACGTGATCGCGTGCACGCGGCCCAGCGCCAGCGCGTGCGAGGAGACTTCGAGCGTGGCGTGCGTGCCGCCGAGCGATTCGAGCTCGGCGAACAGGCGGAACAGGTCGAGCGACTCCGGCGTCGTGTTCACCGCCGCGAGCGTCCGCCCCGCCAGACGGTACTCGATGGTGCCGACCATCGCCGTCGTCTTTCCCGCCAGCCTCAGCAGCCCGTCGGTGAGAAACGCCGTCGTTGTCTTGCCGTTGGTGCCCGTAATGCCGGTCAGGCGAAGCCGCCGGTCGGGCCAGCCGTAGAAATTTCCGGCGGCCGTTGATAGTGCTTGCCGCCCGTGCTCCACCTCGATCCACGGCCCGGCGAACCCCTCCGGCGCCGGCAACTCACTGGCCGTCGCGATGGCGCCGCGCTCATGCGCCGCCGCCGCGAACCGCCGGCCGTCGGACTTCGCGCCCGCAAATGCGAAGAACACCCAGCCCGCTTCGATCCGCCGCGAGTCGTAGTCCAGACCTGCGACTTCCGCCGCCGTCACGCGCCGCGCCTCCTCGGCCCCGCGCGGCGTCCGGAGCCTCACGCCCGAAAAAAGTTCCGCCACCGTCATGCTGCCGCCTCCGCATCGAGATCAGCGGCCAAATCGCACCCGCACCTGCTGCCCGCTGGCCAGAACCTCGCCGGGCGCCGGCGCCTGATCGCGAGCCAACCCGGCGCCGTCGAACTCCACGGGCAGCCCCTGGCTGGCTGAAATTTCCAACACCTCGCGCATTGTCTTCCCTCGAAAATCCGGCACTCGCGGTCCCGTTGCCTGATTGACGCTCAACGACGCCGGCTGAAAAAAAGGCCGCTGGTCGCCGGCAGGGGCCGCCGCGAACGAATTCGCCGCGGCGCTCTGCGCGGGGACCAGCGGTTGAGGGACGGAGGAAACTGAATCGCCGGACGGCAGCGGAGAAGCGTCCGCGCGCTCCTGGCCCGCGGCCGGAGCCGCCTCCGGCACGTCCGGAGGAACCTGCAGAAACCGCAGCGCCGCCGTGGCCACCGCCGCGAAGGCCGGCGCCGAAACCTGCGCGCCATAGCTCTCCGCGCCCGTGGCTCCGTGCGCCGACACAACAACGACGATCCTCGGATTCACCACCGGCGCGAAGCCCATGAACGACGAGTTGTGGAAATGCGTGTAGCGGTGCGTTACCGGATCGACAATCTGCGCCGTCCCCGTCTTCCCGCCCGAGGTGTAGCCGGCCAGCCGCGCCAGCTTCCCCGTCCCGTGCAGCACCACGCCTTCCATCATCTGCCGCATCGTGATCGCCGTCTCCGGCCGCAGCACCGCGCGCCGATCCGGCGGCGGCCCGCCTGCCACCAGCCGCGGATGCACCAGGAACCCGCCGTTGGCGATGATCGAGCACGCCTGCGCCAACTGCAGCACCGTCACGCTGATCTCATGCCCCATCGCAACCGAGCCGATCGAAGTCGGCGACCACCGTTGCGGCGGCCACACCTGCCCGGGCGATTCTCCGGGCACCGGCAATCCCGTCCGCGTGCCGAAGCCGAACTTCCTCACGTAGGCGTAGAGATTGTCCTTGCCCACTTTCAGCCCGATGTTGATCGCCCCCACGTTGCTCGAATGCGCCAGCACGTCGGCCATCGACAGCGAGGAATAGTGGTCGTGCACGTCGTCGTGAATCACGCGGCCGTACAAGTTGATGCTGCCGTTGCCGCAGTTGATCATGCTCTCCGGCCGCAGGCTCGTGGTCTCCAGCGCCGCCGACAGCGTCACCACTTTGAACACCGAGCCCGGCTCAAACGGCACCGACGCGGCCAGGTCGAACCGCGCCGTCTTGTCGTCCCCCGGCCCCAGCGGAAGGTTCGGGTCGAACGTCGGATAATTCGCCAGCGCCAGAATGTCGCCCGTCTGCGGGTCCAACGCCACGATGCTCCCGTTCTGGCAGTGGTGGTCGATCACCGCCTTCTGGATGGCCTGCTCGGCGACATATTGCAGGCGGCTGTCGATGGTCAAATGCAAGTCGGCGCCCGCCTCGGCCGGAGCCCCCGCCGGCGTCGAGGCGAAGCCCCGCTGCTGCACGTCGGTCGATACCCGCACATAGCCGGCCGCGCCCGCCAGCGCTTCGTTCATTTTCGACTCGATACCGTCGATCCCCTGCTCGTCCGGGTCCACCCCGCCCAGAATGTGCGCCGCCAGCGCTTTATAGGGATAGAATCTCTGCCCCTCGGTCGTGATGCCGATCCAGTCCAGCTTCAACTGGTGCAGCCGGAGCGACTCCTCGCCCGTGATCTTTCGCTTCACCCACAAAAATCCCCGGTGCTCGGCCGCCGACATCCGGATCCGCTCCAGAAGTTCCTTCTGGTCCAAATTCAGAATCGGCGCCAGAATCCCCGAGGCGATCTCCGGGTCCTTCAGCAGCAGCGGGTTCACGTAAACCGAGTCCACCGGCAGACTCATCGCCAGCCTCAGGCCGAGACGGTCGATAATCGCTCCCCGCGGCGGCTGTATCCGCACCAGCCGCTCCTGCTGCTGCTGCGCCGCGCGGCTATACTCGTCGTGCTCGATCACCTGTAGGTAGATCAGGCGCAGCACCAGCACCACGGCCCACCCCAGCGTGATTCGCGCCAGCAGCCGGATCCTGCGCTGCGTCTCCGGCGGCGGCGAGCCCGGCTCGCCCGAGCCGCTCCAGCCCGCCTCCGTCCGCTCTGCGCCGCTGTTGACAGTTCTTCCAGACCTCACGGTGAGCCCCCGCCGCCCCGCCCGGCACCCCTACCTCTGCGCCAGACGATTCTCCTTGCCGTCCAGATAAACGAGCCGCTCCGGGCTCGGGTCCACCAACCGCTGCGAGGTCGCCAGCGCCGCCATGTGCTCGGGGCTGTGCAGACGCGTTTCCTCCAGCTCCAACTGCGCCGCCGCCACCTTCAGATGCCGCTGCTCCTCCCGCAGCGACTCCAACTGATAGCCGCTCAGCAGCCCGTACAGGCTCGGCGCCAGCAGGCCGGCCACCAGCGCCGCGCCCGCAACCGCCGTCCCGAAGGCCTTCCAGCAGGCCCGGTTTGCCACCGGGTCCGCCTCCCTCACCACGTGAGAATTATCGATTCTCTTGACGAAAAAATAAATGTCGTCGTTGGGGATCGATCGCAGCGCGAACGCTTGGTCGGCGGCCGCGGTTGCCCGCGAGACCACCTCGTCTCTCCGCTCCGTTTTCACCCACGCGAATTTGTCAAATATGGTTGCCAGCGTTGCCATGTGTGTTTCCGCCTACCTGCCTGCCGCTAGATCAACTCCACCGCCCGCAGCTTTGCGCTCCGCGACGGCGGGTTGTCCCGTACCTCCGCCTCCGTTGGCCTGACGACGTGCTTCGTCAGGATCTTCACCCTGCCCGCGCGGGCAAGGCCCTGAAAACTTTGCTTCACTTTCCTGTCCTCGAGCGACATGAACGTCAACACCACCATCCGCCCGCCCGTCCGTACCAGCCCCGGCGCCTGCTCCAGCAGCGCGTCGAGTTCCTCCAACTCCTGATTCACCGCCATCCGGAGCGCCTGAAAGGTCTGGGTCGCCGGATGCAGTCGCCCCGTTCGGGGCGCGACCGATTCCACCACTCGGGCCAAATGCCCGGTGGAGCGGATCGGCCGCGACCGAACGATTGCTCTGGCTATCTTTCGCGCCCTCCTTTCCTCGCCGAGCCGGTAGATCAGGTCGGCAAGTTCCTTTTCGTTGGTGCTGTTCAGCAGCTCTTCCGCCGTCTCCGGCTGGCTCCGGTCGCACCGCATGTCCAGAGGCCCGTCCGACAACAACGAAAAACCCCGTTCCGGGCTGGTCAGTTGATACCGGCTGACTCCCAGGTCCGCCAGCAGCCCGTCCACTCCCGCAATGCCCATCCCGCCCAGCGCTTTCGCGAGACCCGAAAACGCCCCGTGGTGATACCGTATGCGCTCCGCCCATGCCTCGGTGTTGCGCCGGCATATTTCGAGCGACTCCGCGTCCCGGTCGTTGGCAATCACGGTTCCCGTCGTCAACCGCTGCGCAATCGCCGCCGTATGCGAACCCAGCCCCGCCGTGGCGTCCAGATACATTCCCTCCGGCAGCACCCGCAGGTACTCGATACTTTCGTTGAGCATCACCGGATAGTGCATACATCGCCACTACTTCAACCCCTTGCGCTCGAACTTCTGCAGCTTCGAACCCAGGTTCTCCCGGCTCCTCTGCCGCCGCTCCTCGTACACGTCCTTGCCGTAAATGTCGATCCGGCCCTTGTAGCAGTGCATCCACACCGGCTCGTTCTCCAGCTTCAACTCCCGCCTCAGCTCCGTCGGCATCAACAGCCGCCCCTGCGAATCGACCTCCGCCGAGCCGCCCATTTCGTTGGCCAGAAACGCCAGGTCCGCGGCGTCCTCGGGCGACTCGGTTTCCTGCTCCAGCAAAAATTCGTTTTGCTTCCAGACCGATCTGGGATAAATTCGAACTGTGCGCATGTCCAGGCTGGTCACGAAAACCTCGGCCGAACCCCCTTCGGCCCGAAACACTTCGCTCAGGTACCGCTGCATGTCGGCAGGGAGCTTTACGCGGCCTTTTTCATCGACACGTCCCGGGTAATGCCCCAGAGGGGGTTCAACCGGCAACGATCTGGCCTGCTCTTCTGCCAATGGTCCACTTTCGGCCACTTCTGGCCACCTGACAGATTGTGGCACGGGGGCTTTCAAAATTGCAATATATTTTTGGGCTTTCTTCTATGAATTCAAACCCCGGAAGGCCTTCTTCCCAAACGCCTTGGCGAACATAAGGCGAAGCATAAAGTACCCCGTGAATTCCGCCGATTACTACTAGCCCCACCCCTGCCGGACCCGCCCTACCCACGCCGTTTGGCTTCGTTTCGTCAACCCTCCGCCGGCCTTTTGGCTTCGTTCCGCAGCCCCGCCCCACCCCGCCCGTTGGCTTCGTTTCGCAGCCGCCCCACCCTGCCCGTTGGCTTCGTTTCGCAGCCACCCAACCACCGCCGATTGGCTTCGTTTCGCCAAGCACCGGCGCCAAGCGTTGGCTTCGTTTCGCAACCCCGCCCACACCCCGTCAGTTGGCTTCGTTTCGCAGCCGCCCCACCCCGTCAGTTGGCTTCGTTCCGCAGGCCGCCCCCTTCCCCGCCACTTGGCTTCGTTTCGCGGCTGGCCCGTCGCCGCCGGGCGGGTTCGTTTCGCGGCCCTGGCGGCGGGGCCGGACGGGGTTCTTTATAATGAAGCGTGTTGCGGCATACGAGGGCGGTTTGGCTGCTGGTTGCCTGCGTGGGCGCGGCGGCGCAGACGCCCGGGGCGATTCAGCAATTGGAGGCCTCGGCGCAGCAGCATCTCGCCGCCCGGGACGCCGCCGGAGCGCTTTCGGACTACGAAAAACTGGCGAAACTGAATCCGCACTCGGCGGTTTACGAGGACGAGATCGGCTTTCTCCTGGCGGCCACCGGCCGCTCCTCCGACGCGATCCCCCATTTCCGGCGCGCGACTGAACTCGACCCGCGCATGGCCCAGGCCTGGTATCACTTCGGCGTGGCGCTATGGCTGGGGCAGCAGCCGGCGCCGGCGGTGGAGGCTCTGCGCAAGGCCGTGGCGCTGGCGCCGGGTCGCGCCGACTACCGGCTCCGGCTCGGCTCGGCGTACAACGAGACCGGCAACCCCGCCCTGGCTGCCGCCGAGCTTTCCCGGGCGGCGCGGCAGTTGCCGGGAGACAAAGACGTGTGGGCCGGGCTCGGCCTCGCCTACCAGCGGCAAGGGAAGTTCAACGATGCGCGGGCGGCGTACAAGCGGGCCGTGGAGCTGGACCCGGGCGACGCAATGCTGCGCAACAGCTACGGGCTGGCGATTGTGAACGCGGGCGACCCGGCGGGCGGGCTGAGAGAGTTTCAGGCGATTCTGGCGCGCGATCCGGCGAACGTGCACGTGAGAGTGAACGTCGGCTGGGCCTACATCGCCGCCGGACGTCTCAAAGACGCCGTAGCCGAGCTGACCCAACTGATCCGCGACCACCCCGAGGCCGCCTCCGCACACTACGACCTCGGCGTCGCCTACAAGGAGCTGGACGATCTGCCACACGCGCGGGCCGAGTTCGAACAGGCGGCGAAGATCGAGCCCACTCTCGCCGAGGCGCACTACAGCCTCGCGCTTACGGAACTGGACGCCGGCGAAGCTGCCGCGGCGATCGGGCATTTGCGCGCGGCCGTGCAATACCGGCCCGATTACGCGGACGCCTGGTACCGTCTGGGCACGGTCCTCCAGCAGCAGGGCGACGTGGACGGCTCGATCGAAGCCTTGCGAAGAGACGTGGCACTGGACGCCTCCAACGCCGGCGCCTGGAACAGCCTGGGCCTGATGCTGCGGCGGAAGAAGGACATCGCCGGCGCCAAAGTGGCCTTCGACAAAGCGGCCGAGCTGAGGCGTGCCGAGGAGGAAAAGAAGGAAGACGCGCTGCGCCGCGGCACGACGCGGAAGAACTAAGCCGCGGCTCAGAACAGGGCGCCGGCCACCTGCTCGGCGGCGCGGCGGGCGCCTTCATCCAAGGCGGCGGGCACGGCTGAGGCGTCGGAGGTGTGAACGCGCACGGCGAAGGCGCGGTCGCGGACGCGGCCGATCACCAGGCTCGAGCGGTCGCCGGGCCGCCCTGCCGAGCAAGCCACCGCTTCGTTTCCGATGCCGCGGAGTGCGGTGCGGTCCGAGCCGCAGCGCGCGGCGTAGCGGGCGTAATCGGCGGGCGCCTTCAGAAGGAACACTTCAATCGATAGCGTCGAGAGCGCGGCGCCGCGGCGGCCCGTGAACTGGCAGGCGCTGTCACCCTCCGCGCTGCCCGCCGCGCTCGTCAGCCCGGCGTGGACTCCGAGAAAACTGCTCGCAGTGGCGGCGCTCATCCAGCGGCAGACGTTGTCGGCGTGGGCCGCGGAGGCGGCGAGCGCAGCCGCGCACAGCGCCGGCACGAGCACAGCCAGCCTCATCCCCGCTCCCTGCTCCGGGCGGGCGTGAGCGCTTCCGACTTCAGAATTTTGCCGCCCTCCTGAAGCACGTAGAGGCGGTTGGCGTCGAGATTCTGGAACCGATCCACCTGGCCGCTGAGCCAGCGCACCTCGACCAGGTCCACCTTGCGAGCCTGGTCGAGGCCGAAGTGCATGCGGAGGTCGTTCTGCGAGAAGTAGCTGCCGCCGCTGCGGAGCTCGTCCATCTGCACCAGTGGCCTGGCGGCGTCGGGTTTCGTCTTGGCGGTGACGATGACGCGGGTGCCGATGCCGGTGCGGTTCGACTTGACGCCTGCCAGCTTGATCTTGATCCAGTTCCGGTTCAGCGTGGAGTCGCAGCGCAGAAGCTGGGGGATGGCGTTGACGCAGTTGACGGCGACGTCGATGTCGCCGTCATTGTCGTAGTCGCCGAAGGCGCAGCCGCGCGCCGGCACTTCTTCGAGAATGCCCGGCCCGCCCTGTTCGGTCACCTCCTCGAAGCGCCCGTTCTGCAGATTGCGGAACAGGTACTTGTGCTCGGCGTATTTCAGGTCGGTGCTCGAGCGGTCCACTTCCGGGTAGACGTGGCCGTTGGACATCAGGATGTCGAGCCAGCCGTCGTTGTCCATGTCGAAGAAGCCGACGCCCCAGCCGAGCAGGCGGGTGTTGACGCCGACGCCGGCCGGGTAGGTGCGGTCCTCGAAGGTAGCGTCGCCGAGGTTTGTGTAGAGCGAATCGGTGTCGCCGGCGAAGTTCGTTTTGACGACGTCGAGGTTGCCGTCGCGGTTGTAGTCGCCGATGGAGACGCCCATTCCGGCCTGCGGCTTGCCCTCGGGCGACAGCGCGGCGCCGCTCTCGATCGCAATGTCCTTGAACGTTCCATCCTTCTGGTTCTGGTAGAGCGTCGCGGTGCTGGAGTCGTTGGCGACGTAGATATCTGGCCAGCCGTCGTTGTCCAGGTCGGATGCGGCGACGCTCAGGCCGTAAGTGCCGGAGGTGTTCCAGATGCCGGCCTTCTCGCTGACGTCGGTGAAGGTGCCGTCCCCGTTGTTGTGATAGAGGATGTTCTTGCCGCCGCGCAGTCCCGGGGGTCCGCAGGCGACGAGCACTCCTTTGTAAGTGCAGGGGCCGGCTTCGGGAGGCGGCGCTGTTTTCAGGTCCATGTCGACGTAATTGGCGACGAAGAGATCGAGACGGCCGTCGCGGTCGTAATCGACAAAAGTGCAGCCGGTGTTCCAGCGGACCTTGGGCCCGGGCTGAATCAGTCCGGCGGCGCGCGTCACGTCGGTGAAGGTGCCGTCGCCGTTGTTGCGGTAGAGCGCGTTCTGGCCGTAGTAAGTGACGAATAAGTCGTCCTTGCCGTCATTATCGTAATCGCCGACGCAGCAGGCTTGGCCCCATCCGGTTTTGTGCTCGAGGCCGGAGCCCTTGGTGACGTCGGTGAAGGTGCCGTCGCGGTTGTTCTTAAAAAGGTGGCAGTGAGGCTCCTGGCCCGGAGCGAAGCCCTCCAGACGCCAGCCGTTGACCAGGAAGATATCGAGCCAGCCGTCGTCGTCGTAGTCGTAGAAAGCGAGGCCGCAGCCGGTGGTCTCGAGCAGGTACTTGTTCTTATGCTCGCCGCCGTAAGTGGTCTTGACGTCGAGTCCGGATTGTTTGACGACGTCGAGGAAGCGGACGCCGAGCGGGGTGCCTTCGATGGGCGACTTGGGCCCCTTGGGCGTCGGCATGGCCTTGGCGTTGTAGCTGCGCTCCATCGGACCGGGCAACTGCTGGGCGGCGGCGAGCAGGTCGGCGAAAGGCAGAACCAGCGCGGTTCGGCTGAGCGAGCGAAGAAACTGTCGGCGGTCGTCGTTCACGCAATGATCTCCGGGAAACACTAAGGATGGCCGGGCCCCCCGTCCGGCGCCGGGGGAACGTTCGTGTGAAGGTGCCAGGGGACGCTTTCGATGGAATACTCGGGATGCTGGCGGAGGAAGTCGAGCGAAGAGGCGGGCGCGACGGGATCGACCTGCTCGGTGGAAAACATGGCGGCCTGTTCGGCGGCCTCGCGCTTGCGGCCGGCGCGGCGGTAGAGGACGGCGAGATTGTAGTGGGCGGCGAGGTCGTCGGGGTCGATGGCCTGCAAAGCCTCGAACTGGCCGATGGCGTCCTGATAGCGATGCTGCTGGTAATAGGAGATGCCGAGCTCGCGCCTCGCATCCCGCGACTGGGGAAACCGCGCGACCACGCTTTCGAGATCGGCGACTTCGGCCTCCGCGTTGCCGGCCCGGCGTTCGACCAGAGCCATGTAGTACATCGCGCGCGCGTCGCCGGGCGCCAGTTTGAGCGCGGCCTCCAGCGGCGGGCGGGCTTCGGTGTATTTCTCCCAGGCGATGTAGGTGAGGCCGACGTTGGTGCGGCCGTCGGCGTAATCGGGCCGGAGCTTCGCCACCTCACTGAAGGCGGCCACCGCGTCGGGGTACTGGAGCTGATCGAGATAAGCGATGCCCAGGTTGTTCCAGCGCATCCAGTCGGGATTCTGGCGCGGCACGGGAGGCTGCGGGTGATTGTCACCCAGAGCGAGCGTCCGGCTGCAGGAGGCGATCTCGATGCGCGGGTAAGCCGGATGGTCCTTGCCAAAGATGTTATCCAGGTACGACTGGCGGAGATGACGATAGTTGACGCTGGCAGTCAGCGTGAGCGGGCCCCGGGCGCCGGGAGGAATGTCGAACTCATAGCGGACCAGGACGGAGCGGCCGGCCTGGATGGTGTTGTCGAAAGCCACGGCGTGGATCTTCCAGACCTGGTGGTTGTCGACGAAGCCGCCCTCGGTGTCGACGGGCTTGTTGGTGAAGCTGTGGGAGCGCTCGTCGAGCGAGCCGTCGGAGTTGAGATTACCGCTGCGGTAGATCTGCTTTCCGGCGGCGTCGACGACGTCGAACTCGAGCGCGGCCTCGTACAAGTCGCGCACCTCCGGGATCAAGGAGTGGCCGATATTCTTGTTCTGCACGACGACGTAGGCCTGAACGGTCTGGCCGGCGGCGAGAGTGAACGATGTCGAGCCGAGGGGCGCGGAGAGCGATTGGGTTGACTGCTGCCGGATACCGAACACGTCCACATTCAGGAAGTCGCCCGACTGGAGGAACTCGACGGTCTTGCGCAACTGGTCGTCGAAGCCGTAATAAAACGGCACGGCGGTGTTGCCGGCCGTCCAGCGGTGGGAAGCGAGCATTCCCTTTGTCCTTCCGTAATCGCGAAGCGGGGCCGGAACGTGCGGCATGTGGCAGTCCTGGCAGGTGGTGAAACCGGCCGCGTAAAAGCTGAGCGGATTCCGGTGGGAGAACTTCGAGTTCTGCCATTCGTCGTAGGTGGCGAATGCGTTGACGAACTTGTACTGGTTGAGTTCCTTGGGCAGGTTGGCCTTGTGGCATGCGGCGCAGAACTCGGGGCTGTGGAGGAGGGGCCGCATCACGGCCTGGGCGTGGCGCTCGGGATGGGCCATGATCTCGCCATACGGCGCCTCGCCGGGGATCGGCTTGCCCTTCTCGTCCACCATGACGGCGGGGACGCCGAGAACGAAGCCGCCGTTGCCTTCGGTGGACTTGACCTGCTGGATGGAGTGGCAGGTCATGCAGGTGAGGCCGTCCTCATCCGACGACCGGTCGATCACGGAGTTGGGCGTCATCCCGCCGGAAAGGACGGCGACCGGATTGTGGCAACTGTCGCAATGGCGGGTGAACTCGATGCCGCGGGTGCGGGCCAGGATGTTGACGCTGGTGCGGTAGAACGGCGTCCGGAAGGAGTTCGAGTGGAGGGCCTGGCGCCATTGGCTGTAGGCTTCCTCGTGGCACTGGCCGCAGTAGCGGGCGCTGGGCATCTGGTCGGGCCGGAGGAAGACATTGCCTACCATGGCGGCGTTGCCCGGCGCGGCGATATTGCCGGCCTGGAAGGGGAAGTTGTAAGTCTGGCGGACTTCGGCTGGCTCGCCGGCGGATTGCGCGGCGCCGAGGCCCGGGAAGAAGTAAAACGCCGCGGCGACGGACAGGATCGCCGAGAACTTCAGGCGTGCTTGTAGAACCATGGACTGACTACCCCGGTTCTTGTAATGATAGCGCCCCCGGCACGGAAGGGTCCAGGACCGGCGGCGGGCGTTGACAAACGATGACGATCGCGTTTCGATCCCGCTGCAGGAGCCAGGAGCGGCGGGGGTGCGGGGCGTTAAAACAAGTGATTTCACAATTGTTTGTTTCCGGCGCCATGCCATTGTAACCCGCGAAGGTTGTGATGGAGGCATGAAGTGTGATCTGCATGTCCACACGACCGCTTCGGGTATGTGCACGGTACCGCTGTTGAGCGCCGTGTGCCGGGAGTGCTACAACGATCCGGCCGAGGTCTACGAGACGTTGAAACGGCGCGGAATGGATCTGGTGACTGTTACCGATCACGACTCCATCGACGCCGCCGAGCCGTTGAGAAAGCATCGCGATTTCTTTCTGAGCGAGGAGTTGACCTGTGTGACCGGCTCCGGCACGCAATTCCACATGGGCGTTTACGGAATTGCCGAGCCGCAGCATGAACAGTTGCTGCGGCGGCGCGGGGACATCGAGGCGCTGCTGGCATATCTGGACGAGCAGAGGCTGCTGTTCAGCGTGAACCACGTTTTTTCGAGCCTCACCGGTCCGCGCACGGGGCAGGACTTCGCGCTGTTCGGCGAGCGGTTCCCGGCCTACGAGACACGCAACGGGCAGATGCTGGAGGCAGCCAACCGGTCGGCGGCCGCGCTGGCGGCGGCGCTGGGGAAAGTGGCGCTGGGCGGCAGCGACGCCCACACGCTCGCCGGGCTGGGCCGCACATACACGGAGGTGCCCGGGGCCGGCGACGCCGCCGAGTTCCTGGCCGGGCTGCGGAGCGGCATGTCGCGCGTTCACGGCGAGAGCGGAAACCTGGCGAAGCTGACGCTGGCGGTGCTTGCGATCGGCGGCGAGATGATGCGCGAGAGGACCTGGACGCTGCTACTGGCGCCGTTGATGGCCGCCGCGCCGCTGGTGACACTGGGAAATTATCTGCGCGAGATTGCGTTTGAGAAAAAGTGGGCGGCCGCGCTGGCCGTATGTGGGCGGACCGCGGGAGTCCGCGAGGCGCTGGACGAAATCGCGCAGATCGTTTCCTGAAACGCGCTCCGGGGCCCGGCTATACTGGCGGAAAGTGGCGATCGAGCTTCGCAAGGCGACGGCGGAGGACATTGCGGCAATCGAGGAGCTGATTCCGGCGTCGGTGCGCGGGCTGCAGCGCGAGCAGTATTCGGAAGAGCAGCGCGAGGCGGCGCTCGAAGCGGTGTTCACGGTGGACCGGCAGCTTATCGGCGACGGCACGTACTTCGTGGCCGAAGCGGAGGGGCGGATCGTGGCCTGCGGTGGATGGAGCCGGCGGAAGACGCTGTACGGCGGGCACGGGGTGGCCGGCCGGGACGACGCATGGCTGGACCCGGCCACCGAACCGGCGCGCATCCGGGCCTTCTTCGTGCATCCGGATTTCGCGCGGAGGGGCATCGGAACGATGATGCTGGCGGCGTGCGAAAGCGAAGCGGCCGCGCTGGGCTTCCGGAGCCTGGAGATGGCCGCCACGCTGCCCGGCGTGCCGCTGTATGAAGCGCGGGGCTACCGGAAACGCGAGCCGTTGGAGGTGCCGCTGCGCGAAGGCCTGAGCCTGACCGTGATCCGGATGAGCAAACGGATCGGCGGAGCTTGAACTGAATTGTAGGGCGCGGCAACAGCGTCCGGCGGCCGAGTAGTGGGCGCGGGGGATCTCGCCCCGGGGGACTGGACCGGGCCTTCTCAAGCCTCGATCGGTCAATGAGCGACACCGGAACGCTGTGCGATACTCGGACCGGCTCGCCGCGGGCGTTGCGGCGCACGCGCGGCCGGGTATGGATCTCTCATTGAGGTGTTCATGGCTTCAAAAGTCAGGGCGCGGTCCGGTTTGGGCATTTTCTTTGTTGTGTTGATCGCGGGGTCGGCGTATTTCGAGCGCAGGATTTTGGTGCTCGGCGGGTCGATCCAGAATCATCTTGGCCTGATCTTCGGGCTTGTGTGGTGGGTGACCGTTTCCTCCGTCGTGGCGAGGCTGGCTCTGGGAGAGGGGATCGGCGATGTTTCCTTCCGCTGGGGTGGAGCGGCCGGAACGCGCGCCATGGCGATCGCCAGCGCGATGCCGCTTGTCGTGGGATTGACGGCGTATGGAATCGCCTGGAGCACGGGCCTGGCGGGATTTCAAGCACCGGCTCTTCCCGGCGCTGTTCTGGGATTGCACTTTGCCTCCGCCGAAAACGCACTGGTGAGATTCTGCCAGTGTCTCGGAATGATGGTGGTGTTGGGAGCGCTGGATAACTGCAAGTACGCCGCGGGCGAAGAGATTGGCTGGCGCGGCTACATGTTAACGCGGCTGGTCGATTCCGGAGTCCCGGCGCCGATCCTGATGAGCGGCCTGGCGTGGGGGTTGTGGCACACACCATTGATCCTCAGCGGGCAGTACGCTTCGGGGCCGCATCCGATCCTGGCGGTCTGTCTCTTTGTGGCGGGCATCGTAGCGGGCGGATATGTCTTCGCATGGCTTCGGCTTTCTTCCGGGAGCATTTGGCCCAGTATCTGGGGGCACGGCACATGGAACGCGGTGATCCAGGGTGCTTTTGACCGGTCGACGACCGGCCGGAACGTGTGGGTCGGCGAATCGGGCGTGCTCACGGCAGGCGTGCTCATCCTCTTCGCGGTTGCGCTTTATCGACTGTGGCCACTGACACCGCGCTCCTCTTCATCGCTTTCCTAGAAGCGAGCTACCGGCGCGGGGAGGCGCGGGTATGAAGATTTACCGGGCGCTGACCGACTCCAGCAGCGGAGCGCCGGGCGAGCGCAGTGTCCGGATATCCCGCATCGGCGGCTGGCCGAAGTACCGGCTGTATTCGCGGCTGAATTGGCTGGCGCTTTCGTATCCGACCTCGAAGCCCGCACTCGCAGCGTCCAGACCATCCAGCAGCATGCGTCCCCGCGCCGCCTGCAACCGGACTTGTTTCTGATACTGAAGAGGACTCATCGCGGTCAGCGCCCGGAAATGGTGGTGCAGCGTCGACACGCCCATTCCCGCGAGTTCCGCCAGATCCTCCACCCGAAGAGGCTTCGCATAATTCGACCTGATCCAGGCGATCGCTTTTGCCGTTCGATGGCTCTGCTCACCTAGCGTTGCAATCGCTCGAAGGCGCGCTCCCTCCGCGCTGCGGAGGACCCGGTAGATGATCTCGCGCTGGATCATGCCGCTCAGAAAGGGAATGTCCCGCGGCGTGTTCAGCAGGTCCACGAGGCGGCAACATGCACTGAGGAATTCCACCGTCGTCTCGCCGGTCGCCATGGCAGGGCTGTCAAACGGCGCCTCCGCAACCTCGATCTCCTCCCGGCTGAGAAGTTCCCGGACCACAGGCATTTCCAATTTGAGCGACAAGGCCAGGCACGGCACTGCTTCACTTGCCTCGATCACCCGGCTGATGACCGGCAAATCGACCGACGTCAGCAGAAATCGCGAAGGGTCGTAGATGAAAGTGGTCCGGCCGAGTTCCACCCGCTTCCGGCCCTGGGCAATCACGGTGAGGCTGGGCTCGTAAGTCATCGAGCAGGGAGCGGTCGGCGCAGTCCGCCGATGGAGCGTCAGGCCGCGAATGCCCGTTGCCCGGTTCTCTGAGGCGCCAACCCACAAGGCAACCTTGCGAGCCAGCTCCAGCCGCAGCTCGTGCGCCGGATCCGGCGCCACAGACGCCTTTCCACGAGCTCTATTCATTTTCACGGCTTCGCTCTCCTCTCCTCCAGAATACCCGCTGCCGCTCTGCTTTGATCAACAGCGCCAGAGGAATAGGCAATAACTCGGAAGGATCAGGATATCGCTTCGAGGGCGCTCTCCTCTAACCTGGAGTGGAGAGAAACGGTTTGGAAGGAGTCATGATGCAGAAACGCAAACTGGGAAACAGCAATTTGGAAGTCTCGGCGATCGGACTGGGATGCATGGGAATGAGCTTTAGCTACGGCCCGGCCAAAGACAAGCAGGAGATGATTCCGGTCATCCGGGCAGCCGTGGAACGCGGCGTTACGTTCTTCGATACGGCGGAGGTGTACGGCCCGTTCGCCAACGAGGAACTCGTAGGGGAGGCGCTGACTCCATTTCGGGGGAAGGTGGCGATTGCGACCAAATTCGGATTCGACTTCACTCCGGGTTCGGACCCGCGGGGGATGACGGGCGCGCCTTCGTTGAACAGCAGGCCGGAGCATATTAAGCAGGCGGCCGAGGGCTCGCTGAAGCGGCTCAAGGTGGAAACGATCGATTTGTATTATCAGCACCGCGTCGATCCGGAGGTACCGATCGAAGACGTGGCGGGGGCGGTGAAGGACCTCATTCGCGAAGGCAAGGTGAAGCACTTCGGGCTCTCCGAGGCGGGAGTGAAAACGATCCGCCGCGCGCACGCCGTCCAGCCGGTGACCGCGCTTCAGAGCGAATACTCGCTGTGGACGAGGACTCCGGAGAGCGAGGTGATACCGGCCCTGGAGGAGCTCGGGATCGGCTTCGTGCCGTTCAGCCCCTTGGGTAAGGGTTTCCTGACCGGAAAGATCGACGAGAGCACGACGTTTGACAGCTCCGATTTCCGCAACATCGTTCCGCGCTTTACGCCGGAGGCCCGGAAAGCGAATCAGGCCCTTGTGGATCTGCTGGGCAGCATCGCGGAACAGAAGCATGCCACGCCGGCGCAGATCGCCCTCGCCTGGCTGCTGGCCCAAAAACCGTGGATTGTTCCGATCCCGGGCACCACGAAGCTGCACCGGCTCGAGGAAAACATCGGAGCAGCCGCGGTTGAGCTGACGCCGGACGACCTTCGCCACATCGAAGAGGCCGCCTCGAAGATCACGGTACACGGGGCGCGGTATCCGGAGAAGCTGGAGAAGATGACCGGCCTCTGAGCGGCATCGCGAAGGAGTTTGAGAAATGGAGATCAAGCGTAGCGGTTCACAGGCTTCCGGAAAAGGACCGGCGGAGTATTTTACGGGCACGGTGCGGATCGATCCGCTGTTCGATCCGCCGGCGCCGGCGCGGGTTCTGGGCGCCACGGTGACGTTCGAGCCCGGCGCGCGGACGGCGTGGCACACTCACCCGCTGGGACAGAACCTGATTGTTACGGCCGGTTGCGGACGGGTACAACGCTGGGGTGGTCCGATCGAGGAAATCCGGCCGGGGGATGTGATCTGGATTCCGCCGGGCGAGAAGCACTGGCACGGGGCGGCGCCCGCCACGGCGATGACGCATATCGCCATCCAGGAGCGGCTCGACGGCAAGGCCGCGGACTGGATGGAACACGTCAGCGACGAGCAATACAAGGCCTGACTCGGGGCCGAACGACAACCAACAGGAGCAACAATCTATGTACAACGCGAAGGCCTACTCCGCTCGAAGTGCGACATCGCCCTTAGCGCCGGCGACAGTGGCGCGTCGGGATCCAAACGAACATGACGTACAAATCGAGATCCTGTTCTGCGGCATCTGCCACTCGGATCTCCACCAGGTCCGCAATGAATGGAGCGGAGTCATGCCGACGGTGTACCCGTGCGTCCCGGGCCACGAGATCGCCGGCCGTGTCACGCGCGTGGGTTCGGCAGTGACCGGGTTCAAGCCCGGCGACCTGGCCGCGGTCGGGTGCATGGTGGATTCCGACGGGACCTGCGCCGAGTGCCGGGCGGGCCTCGAGCAGTACTGCCCGAACCTGACCCTCACCTACAACTTCCCCGACAAGCACCTGGGCGGCGTCACCTACGGCGGATATTCCGACAGCATCGTGGTCGATGAGCGCTTTGTCCTGCGTGTCCCATCGAAGCTGGATCTGGCCGGGACCGCGCCGCTGCTGTGCGCCGGAATCACCACGTATTCGCCCCTGCGCCACTGGGGCGTCACCCAAGGCAAGAAAGTCGGCATCGTGGGTCTCGGAGGGTTGGGCCACATGGGCGTGAAGTTCGCTCACGCGCTCGGCGCCCACGTCGTCGCCTTCACGACGTCGCCGGGCAAGAAGGAGGACGCGCTCCGTCTCGGCGCAAACGAAGTCGTCGTCTCGCGCAATGCCGAAGAGATGAAAAAGCATGCCGGCAGCTTCGACTTCATCCTGGACGCCGTCTCGGCCGATCACGACATCAACGCATACATTGAACTGCTCCGCCGCGACGGCAACATCACCCTCGTCGGCGCGCCCGAGAAGCCGCTCGCCGTCTCGGCATTCGGCCTCATCATGGGACGCCGCAGCCTGTCCGGCTCGCCCATCGGCGGCATCGCCGAAACCCAGGAGATGCTCGATTTCTGCGGCGCACATCACATCACCGCCGATGTCGAGGTCATCCCCATTCAGAAGGTCAACGAAGCCTACGAGAGACTCCTCAAGGCCGATGTGAAGTACCGTTTCTCCCTTGACATGGCTTCTCTAAAATCTGAGTAAGACAGGGAGATCGATATGCGCGTTGGCATTCTGGGTTCGGGGCTGATGGGCGGCAAGCTGGGAACGCTGTTCGCACGGGCCGGGCATGAGGTGGTATTCAGCTACGCGCGCAGCCGGAAGAAGTTGGAAGGGCTGGCGCGGGATGCCGGGGGGAACGCGCGGGCAGGCACACCGGGTGAGGCCGCGCGCGAAGCGGACGCCGTTTTGCTGGCCGTTCATTGGTCCCGAATGGACGATGTGTTGAAACAGGCGGGCGACTTGCCGGGAAAGGTTATCGTCACTTGCTCGCTCCCGTTGAATGCCGCGAACACGGAACTCGTCATCGCGCACACCTTGTCGGGCGCGGAGGAACTGGCAAAAACGCTTCCGAAGGCTCGAGTTGTCTCCGCATTCCACACCGTGCCGAGCGAAGTGCTTTTCGGCGTGTACGAAGCCAGGCGCAAGGCCAGCCGTCCGAGTCTGGTTTACTGCGGCGAGGACAAGAAAGCGAAAGCTGTAGCCAGTGAGCTGATCCGCGGCGTGGGTTTCGATCCGGTGGACGCCGGGCCGCTCCAGATCGCCCGGTACACCGAGCCGTTCGCGCTCCTGGTGGCGCAACTGGCGTACGAGGGAACAGGGGGACCGGAGCTGGCGTATCGTTTCGAGAGGTTCAGGTCGAGAGGTTCAGAAAATAGGATAGTGGTCAAGGTATGACACCACTGGCGGCGTGGCAGAACTTCTACGTGATCGTTGGATCGTCCGCTGGCGCTCTCATCGGATTACAGTTCGTCGTCTTGAGCCTCATCACCAACAGCCCAACGGCTCAAAGCGACGCTGAGGCCGGCGGAGCGTTTGCAACTCCGACAATCGTTCATTTTGGAGCCGTGCTCGGGCTATCGGGGATTGCCTGCGCTCCCTGGGACGGGATTGGCGCCGCCGCAATTCTTTGGGGGCTGATGGGACTCGGCGGCGTCGTGTACGCCATTCTCGTCAGCCGGCGAATGCGAGCGCAGACCGCATACCGGCCCCAATTTGAGGACTGGCTGTTTCATGTTGTGCTGCCTATCGCGGCATACGTAACACTGGCTGTATCGGCATATGCCTCCTGGTCAGAGTTGCGCGATTCCCTGTTTGGCGTCGGCGCGGCGGCGCTGCTGCTGCTTTTCACCGGCATTCATAACGCCTGGGATGCCGTCACGTACCACGTGTTTGTCAGGAGCAAAGACAGCGGGCGGTAGCGCTGGGCGGATCTTCGACCGGAATCCGGACGCTGCCTTCTCCGGGCCAACGCGACGGAAGCATGCCTGACGAGGCCAAGCTCGGCCCGATGCCGGAATTGTTTGATCTCGCGGGTTGCGGAGAGAAGCCCGCTGAGACGATCGAGGCTTGTGGCGCGCGGGGCCCGATCCGGACCGCCGCGGGAGCTATTCGGCCAGTTCGACTTCGATTTTGCGGGCCGCCGGGTCGAGCGAAACGATTTTAAAGGAGCGGATTTCGCCCGGGCGGATGTTGTGCCGCTGGGTGGATTCAGCGGGCCCGCCGCCCTGCTTCCACTTGGCGGCCAGCATGGCGGTGAGCGAGGAGAGATCGGCGCGGGGCGCTTCGCCGGACTTGGCCTCGGCGGCGTTGGGCTGCGAAGCGGCGAGGCGGCAATCGGCGGTGACGCCCTCGCCGAGTTCGACGCGGATGCGGCCGGCGTGCACGTCGACGACGCGTCCGGTGACCGGCTCGCCGGGCTGGTGAGCGGCGATGAACTCGTCAGCCGGCGTGGGCTCGAGCTGTTTCATGCTGAGGCGGATGCGGCGTTTGGCCGCGTCCAGCTCGACAACCGCGGCGCGGACCTGCTGGCCGGCGGTCAGAGCTTCGCGGGCGTGATTGAGCCGCTTCTCGCGGGTGATGTCGGAGACGTGCACCATGCCCTCGACGCCGTTGCCCAGGTCGATGAAGGCGCCGAAGTTGGTCACCGATGTCACCGGACCTTCGACGACCGTGCCGGGCGCGAACCGCGTGGCGGCGTCTTCCCAGGGATCGCCCAGCACCTGCTTCAGGCCGAGCGAAATCCGCTTCTCGGCCGCGTGAACGCCGAGGACAACCACTTCCACCTGCTCACCGACGCTCAGAACGTCGCTGGGCTTGCGGACCTTCTTGCTCCAGGAGAGCTCGGAGACGTGCACCAGTCCATCGACGCCGGGCATGAGCTCGACGAAAGCGCCGAAATCGGCGAGACGGGTGACGGTGCCGCGCACGCGGTCGCCGGTCTTGTAGGTTTCCGCTGCGGTGGTCCAGGGATCGGGGACAAGCTGTTTGCGGCCGAGCGAGATTTTGCGCGTGGCGGGATTGATCTTGAGAATCTTGACTTCGATCGAATCGCCGGGCTTCAGGACATCGGCGGGTTTGTTGACGCGCGTCCAGGAAATATCGGCCACGTGGAGGAGGCCGTCGATGCCGGGAGCGATCTCGACGAAGGCGCCGAAATCGGTGAGGCTGCGGACGCGGCCGGTAACGACGGCGCCCTCGGCGAGCGCGAGAAACACCTGTTCACGCGCCTTCGCCGCTTCCTCTTCGATGAGCGCGCGGCGGTCCACAACGAGGTCTTCCTCGGCGATGTCCAGCTTGATGATCCGGCACTGGATCTCCTGGCCGACGAGTTTCTCCATCTCGGCCTGGTCGCGGACGCCGCTGCGGGAGGCCGGAAGGAATGCCTTTACGCCGCCGCAATCGACGCGCAAACCGCCCTTCACCACTTCCTCGACGACACCGGCGATGGCGAGCTTGCCGGCGAACGCGCGCTCGAAGGCGGACCAGTCGCGCGGCCGCTCGACGCGGATGGTGGACAACAGGTAGTTGCCCTCCTCGTCGCGGCCGGTGATGTTGACCACCATGATGTCGCCGACGCGGATCTCCGGCGCTCCTTCGCCGCGCGGGACGCGGTCGGCGGGGAGCACCCCGTCCATCTTGCGTCCCAGGTCGACAAAAACCGCCTCCGGCGTCACCGAAACCACGGTGCCCTGGACGGCCTGGCCGCCGGCGCTCTCGTGTTCCTGCTCAAACCGGGAAAGGATGGATTCGAATGAAATGTCTTCCGACGTCGTGTCGGCGTCGGGGGACACTCCGGAAGTGGGTAGATTTTCCATGAAAAGTGCGTGTGACCTCATTTTGTCACAAACCCCGATAAGATGGCAGCGTGGACACTCGGACGGTGGAGCGGACGGGCTTTCGGCGGCTGGCGCGGGGGCAGGACGCGGTATGGGTGATGCTGTTCGCGGCTCTGGCGCTGTTCGGGCCGGCGCGCACGCCGCTGGTGATCCTGCTGCTGGCGGCGCTGGGCGTGGCGCAGGTAGTGGAGCCGAAGATCGGGTGGTTTGAGACGCGGCTGGGAAGCGCGGCCTCGATCAGCATCAAGCTGGCGCTGTGCTGGGTGCTGATCGCGGTGACCAAAGGCGTGGCCAGCAGCTATCACTGGATTCTGCTGTTCCCGGTGATCTCGGCTTCGACCACGCTCGGTCTCGTGGGCACGGCGCTGTCGACGCTGGCGGCCTGCGCGCTCTATCTGTCCTCGCTGCTGCTGCTCGACTGGACGTATCAGTACATTCCGCCGAGCGAGGTGCCGGAGCTGCTGCTGCGGCTGCTCATTCTGCCGGTGGTGGGATTCCTGACCTACCAGCTTGCGGAGGCGAGCCGCGAGCAGGCAAAAAAATATCAGGCCGCAGCCGAACAGCTTGCCGAGGCCAACCGCAGCCTGAGGGAAGCCGAGGCGGCGGTGAGACGAGCCGACCGCCTGGCAGCGCTCGGGCATCTCTCGGCCGGCCTGGCGCACGAGATGAGGAACCCGCTGGGCACCATCAAGGCCTCGGCCGAAATGCTGCGCAAAAGCGTCGCGGGGGAGAACGAGGTAGCGCGGGAGATGGCCGGCTTCATTTCGACCGAGGTGGACCGGACGAACTCGCTGGTGACGCGGTTTCTCGATTTCGCGCGGCCGCTGCAGGTGAGGAAAGAGACCGCCGACCTGACGCAGGTGCTGGACCGCGCGGTGGCGCAGGTGGAAAGCCGAACGCCGCCGTTCGACGTCGTGATCTACAAAAACTACTCGCCCGACGTGCGTCCGTTTCCGATGGACGCCGAGCTGATGGAGAGCGTGTTCGGCAACCTGCTGTTGAACGCCGCGCAGGCCAGCCCGCCGCACGGGGCCATCACGGTGAAGACGCGCCAGGTGGACGGGCTGGTGGAGATTTCGGTGATCGACATGGGAAGCGGCATCGAGGCGAAGCACCGGGAGAGCATCTTCAATCCGTTTTTCACCACCAAGCCCGATGGCGTCGGGCTGGGCCTGGCGATTGTGTCCAAGATCGTCGACGGCCATCACGGCAAGCTGATGGTGGAGAGCGAGCCGGGCAGCGGCAGCGTGTTCCGCGTGATCCTGCCGGCGGAGGAGGAAGGCGAAGCTTGATGGGGCGAGTGCTGGTGGTGGAGGACGAGGAAAAGCTGCGGCGGGTGATCGAGCTGCAACTGCGAAGCGCCGGATACGAAGTGGACCAGGCGGGCTCGGCGGAGGAGGCGCTGCGGATGGCGGAGAATGCCGACCTGGTGCTGACCGACCTGCGCCTGCCGGGGATGGACGGGCTCGAGTTGATGGCGCGGCTGCGGGAACAGAGCGGGCGCCCGGCGGTGATCCTGATGACGGCCTACGGCAGCATCGAGAAGGCGGTGGAGGCGATGAAGGCCGGGGCCGAGGATTTTCTCCCCAAGCCGTTTTCGCTCGACCACCTGATGGCGGTAATCGAGAAGGCGTTCGCGCACCGGGCGCTGCGGGAGGAGAACCGCCAGTTGAAGGCCGAGCTGAGCTCGCGCTACCAGTTCGACAACATTGTCGGGCGGAGCCAGCCGATGCGGGAGATCTTCAACACACTGGAGCGCGTGGCGCCGACGCGGGCGACGGTGCTGCTATGCGGGGAAAGCGGCGTGGGCAAGGACATGATCGCGCGCGCGATTCACCAGCACTCGCCGCGCAAGGACCGGCCGTTCGTCAAGATCAACTGTACGGCGATTCCGGAGAACCTGATGGAGAGCGAGCTGTTCGGCTATGAGAAAGGCGCGTTCACCGGAGCGAACACGACCAAACCCGGCAAGTTCGAGCAGGCCGACACGGGCACCGTGTTTCTGGACGAGATTGGCGACGTGCCGGCGGCGGTGCAGGTGAAGTTGCTGCGGGTGCTGCAGGAGCGCGAGTTCGAGCGGCTGGGCAGCAACAAGACGCGGCACACCGACGTGCGCGTGGTGGCGGCGACCAACGTGGATCTGCGCGAGGCGCTGGAGCAGGGGACGTTTCGCGAGGATCTGTACTACCGGCTGAACGTGCTGCCGATCAACGTACCGCCGCTGCGCGAGCGACGGGAGGACATTCCGTTTCTAGCCGAGCATTTTGTGCACAAGCTGGGGCGGGACCTGGGGAGCCCGGTGAAATCGATTTCGGCCGAGGCGGTGCAGCGGCTGGGAGGATATCACTGGCCGGGCAATGTGAGGGAACTGGAAAACGTAATCGAGCGCAGCATGGTGCTGGCCTCGGGCACGGTGCTGGAGGCGAGCGACATCCGGCTGGACACGGAGCCGCGGACGCGGGCAGCGGCGGCGGGCGAGGGATTTCTGCCGGCGGGCATGACGCTGGATCAATACGAGCAGTCGCTGATCCGGGAGGCGCTGAAGCGCGCCGCGGGGAACAAGAGCCAGGCGGCGCGGCTGCTGGGGCTGACGCGGAACGCGCTGCGGTACCGGCTTTCCCAGATGGGTCTGGATCCGGAAGGGGCTTGAGCGCGGGCGGCGCGGGGCTCAGGCGGCGGGCATCGGGCGGCGAAGAAAGAACGTTCCGCGGGCGGTGATTTCGGCCGGTCCGGTGAGGAAGGCGTCGCCGTCCCAGCGGAAGCGCAGCACGCCGGCGGCGGTGTGGACCTGAATGGGCGAGGCCGCCACGCCGCGCAGCACGGCCGCGGCGGCGGCGCCTGTGGAACCGGTGCCGGAGCTTTGCGTTTCACCCACGCCGCGCTCCCAGAACAAAACTTCGATGTCGTGTTCGCCGAGCCGCTTCACGAAGCTGACGTTGGTGCGGTTGGGGAAGTGGGGATGGCGCTCGAGAGCCGCTCCGACGGCGCGCCAGTCCGGCGGGAATTCGTCCACCAGAACCGCGCACTGCGGATTGCCGGGATTGACGAGAGTGACGGGAACGGCGCGGCCAGCGACGTCGAGCGAAGTGTCGAGGCCGCCGGGATCCAGGCGCGGGTTCCCCATGTTCATTTCAAACTCGAAGCGGTTGGCGTCGCGTTCAAGCAGCCGCAGCGTCTTCACGCCGGCGCCGGTGCGGATGCGGAGCAGCGGGCGGGGCACGGCGCAGGAGTGGATGAGCAGCGCGGCCGCGCAGCGTGTTCCGTTGCCGGAAAGCTCGGGAACGCTGCCATCGGCGTTGTAGAGAACGATGGCAGCGTCGCAGGCGTCGTCCGGGGCCGGAGTGACCAGCATCCAGCCATCGGCGCCCACGCCTTCGTGGCGGCTGCAGAGAGCGCGGGCGGCTTCAGCCGGATCGGCGGAGGGAAAATCCCTGGCCCAGGTGAGCAGGAAGTCGTTGCCGGCGCCATGGGCCTTGATGAAGGGAATTTCGAAGAGGTCAGTCACGGCGGTAGATCTCGATCACCGGGGCGTGGGGCGCGGTGATGATCAAAACCCGATGATAGCGCGGGCCGGTGCGCTGGCAGCGGAGGATGGCGGTGGCAATGGCGTCGCCGGAGAAGGCGACGGCCCATTCCTCGTGAAGAAAGAAGCGGGGATTCGCGAGGGCGGCGGCAAAGGCCGGGCCGTTGCCTTCGTGGAGCGTCTGGCGGAGAGGAATGCCGGCCTGGCGGAAGATGGCGGTGAGGTCGCCGAAGGAAGTGAAGACGCCGGAGCCGGGCCGATAAGCGGAAGCGAGGAAGCCGGAGGCCTGGCGCGTCCAGGCTCGGCGGGCCTCGGAGTTCACTTGCGATTCCTTCCAGACGATCCAGTCGGCGGGGCGGGGATGAACCCACCAGGGAGCCAGCGCGGCGGCGGCGAGCACCGTCGGCGCCCAGGCGCGGAGGCGCGCAGGAACCAGCAGCGCGGCGGCGCCGGCCAGCAGGGCGAGCAGGGGCAGGGTGGGCAGGGCGTAGCGGGTGTTGTAAAAACTGTTGGGCCAGAGGCCGGGCAGAAAGATGGGCGTGCCCGAGGAGTGCATGCTCCAGATGTAGAACACGCCCGGGAGCGCGAGCAACAGAAACGGCCACCAGATGCGGCGGCGGAGTGCGGCAACGAGTCCGGCGGCGGCCAGGGCGACGAGCGGCCAGGCGGCGCATTGCTGGACGGCGGCGGCGTAGTAGCGCAGGGCGCGGGGCCAGTCGTGATCGCCCGGGTAGCGGGCCATGCCGGCCTGGAGCGCGCGCTGATAAATGGCCTGCGCGGAATAAGGGCCGTTATAAAACTCGAGCGGGTTGCTGTAATACCAGGCGTTGTGCGCCAGCCAGGCGAGCGGGCCCAGGCCGGCGATGACGCAGAACACGGCGCATGCGGACACGCGGCGGCCGGAAGGGCGGAGGAGAAAGAACAGTGCGGCGAAGGGCAGCAGGAACCAGCCCTCATACCGCGTGAGCGAAGCGGCGAGGGCGGCAACGCCGGCGGCGGCCGCCCAGACGAGCGAGGGGCGGCGATCGAAGCCGACGGTGCACCACAGAAGAGCCGTGAGGCAGGCGAGCAGGAGCGGCTCGGTCATGGGAGTGCCGGCGAGGTAGAGCAGGTTCGGGTTGCCGGCGAAGACGGCGAGGGCGGTCCAGGCGGCGGCGCGGGAGTCGAGCGCGGCGCGCACGGCGGCGAACAGGAACAGTGCGGCGGCGGCAAAACAGATCGCCGAGGGGATAGCCCCGGCCAGGCCGCTGCGCCACAGCCCGTCGTGGACAACGAAGGGGAGCATGAGCAGGTGCGGCAGAGGGAGCCACACGGTGCCGATCTGATCGGGCCCCGGGGTGCGCGAGTCCAGGATGCGGCGGGCGATGTTGAGGTGAGCCTCGGCGTCGCCGTAATAGAGCGTCCAGCCCTGGCGCCGGACGTAGACGACGGCGGCCGAAGCCAGCGCCGCCATCACCGCCGCGGCCGCGAAAAGCTCGAGCCCGCGGCTGCGGAGGCCGCGCCGGAGGTCCACTAGAACTCCGTGAATTCGCGGAATTCGCTGAAGCGCTGATCGATGTCGGCGCGGGTGAGGGTGCGGAAGCGGTCGACGCCGAAGCGCTCGCAGCAGTAGCTGCCGAGCACCGAGCCGTAGATGACGGCGCGCGCCAAATCCTTGCGGTCGATGTGGCCGGCGCTCAGGTCGATGCCGCGCTCGGCGAGGTAGCCGACGAAGCCCCCGGCGAAACAATCGCCGGCGCCGGTGGGATCGAACACTTCCTCGAGCAGATAACCGGGCACCATGAAATGCGAATCCTGGCGGAACAGGATGGCGCCGTACTCGCCGCGCTTGATGACCAGAGTGTTGGGACCCATCGCGAGAATCGCCGCGGCGGCCCGCCGCAGGTTGTACTCGCCCGACAGCAGCCGCGCCTCGCTGTCGTTGATCAGCAGAAAATCCCATTCCCAGATGGTCCGCAGCAGCGCCTCGCGGTGGTCGTTGATCCAGTAATTCATGGTGTCGCCGCCGGCCAGGCGCACGCCGTTCATCTGCGCCCGCACCTGGCGCTGGAGCTCCGGCTGGATGTTGCCCAGCATGAGATAGGGCTGGGAGCGGTAGGAGTCGGGGATCTTGGGATTGAAGTCGGCAAATACGTTGAGGTCGGTGCGTAGCGTCGTGCGTTCGTTCATGTCGCGCGAATAGGCGCCGGCCCAATAAAACGTTTTCCCCGGGGCGCGTTCCAGCCCTTCGAGCCCGATGCCGCGGCCGGCAAGCAGGTCGTAATCCTGGCCGGCGAAATCGTCGCCGACCACAGCGACAATCTTCACCGGAGTGAAGAAACTCGCGGCCAGGGAAATGTAGGTGGCCGCGCCTCCCAGAACGCGCTCCACGCGTCCGTGCGGGGTTTCGATTCCGTCATACGCCACCGAGCCGACAACGACCAGAGACATTTTTTCAGTGTAACGTAGCCTCCGGCGCGGGGCTCCGGCGGCGCATCCG
>DAIDHC010000001.1 GCA_027452065.1 Bryobacterales bacterium | reverse complement strand
GATCCGGTAAACGTGGGGTTCATCTCCGATGGTCCGGAGGCGGAAAAGGCCGGGTTCCGGGTAGACACGGCGGCGCCGGGCAACAGCAACGCGGGACACCGGTACGGCACGGACTTGCCGCCGGGGCAGAAGGATGATCTACTCGAATATCTGAAGACACTGTGACGAAAGCTCGGAGTCTGGGTGGGGCTGAGGAGGCTCGATATGGACCAGGCGGCGGTCGCAGCGAGGCTGCGCACATACGAAGGGTCAATTCCGTACATGTACAAATGTACGGGAGGCGAGGTAACGGTGGGGGTTGGCCATGCGATGCCGAGCGCGGGTGCAGCCGCGGCGCTTGCATGGCAGGTGGGCGGAGCGCCGGCGGGGACTGAAGCGGTGACGGCGGACTACGGGGCGGTGAGCGCGGCGCCGAAGGGCATGGTGGCAGCGGCTTACGCGAGCCTGACGCAATGCCGCATGGGCGACGCGGACATCGAGGCGCTGGTTCAGGCGGACGTCGTCTCGTTCGAGGCGCAGCTCCGGCGTACGCTGCCGCGCTGGGACAGCTATCCGGAAACGGTGCAAGAGGCGCTGTTCGACATGGCGTTCAACCTGGGGCTGGGCGGATTGATGAAGTTTCCGGCGATGCTGAACGCGGTGGATGCGGGAGACTGGGCGACGGCGGCGGCGCAGTGCCACCGGCTGGGGATCAGCGACGCGCGAAACCAGGAGACCGCGAATCTGTTCCGGCAGGCAACGTCGGCGGCGGCGGGATAGTGTGTCGGGAGCGGGGCGAGAATGAACGGACTGCTGGGTTCGACGATTCTGGAAATGGCGGTGGGGCTGGCGCTGGTGTACCTGCTGCTGGCGATCTTCTGCACAGCGGCCAATGAGTGGATCGCGGCGGTACTGAAGGCGCGGGCGGGCTCGTTGGAGACGGGGCTGCGGCGGCTGCTGGAGGGCCAGAACGGGCCGCCGCAACCGGGGACGGGAGCGGTGGTGAAGCTGGTAGACACGTTTTACGCGCACCCGCTGATCCAGTCGCTGATGCATGGCGGCAACCACCCCGCGTATGTGACGGCGCGGAGCTTTGCCAGCGTGATCATGGACCTGGCGACGTCGGATCATCCGGGCAGCATATCGTTCGCCGATCTGGAGTCCGGCATCAAAAATCTTCCGGATGGAAATGTGAAGAAGACGCTGCTGGCACTGATCCAGAACGTCAACGGGGACCTGGGCCGGGCGCAGGCGGCGATTGAAGGCTGGTTCAATGATTCGATGGACCGGGTCTCGGCGGCCTACAAGCGGCGGACCCAGGTCTGGACGCTCGTTGTAGCGTCTCTGCTGACCATTCTGACGAATGCGGATACGATTCAACTGGCGCGGAAGCTGTGGACAGAGCCGGCGCTGCGGGGCGCGGCGGAGACGCTGGTGCAATCGAGGGTAACGCAGCAGGGGACGGCCGCGAAGGTAAGCGACGCCGAGCTGGCGCAGTTGGGCGAGTTGATCGGCTGGCAGGGCGAGAACCGGTGGAGCGCGCTGGCGTGGACCGAGCGGGTGCTGGGATGGATACTGACGATTTGCGCGGTGTCGTTGGGAGCGCCGTTCTGGTTCGACACTCTCAACCGGTTTGTGAACATACGCGCGGCGGGGCGCAAGCCGGGAGAAGCAACGGCCACGTGATGGGCGGCGGGCCTCAGGCGCCGGCGGCAGCGCGGGGACGGAGCAAATCGCCGACGATGGTGAAGACTTCGGTCTGCAGCCAGCCGCCGACCGCGGAGACGGCGAGAGCGCTGAGGGGATTGAGAACCGCGGGTCCGAGCAGCGCGCTCACGCCGAGAAAGATGCACGCCCAGTAGAAGAGAAAACCCGTGAACAGGCCGGTGGGAACACGCCACTTGTCGCCGCGTTTCCGGGTTTGCTTGGACAGGAAGCCGCCGATCATGCCGCCGAGGGCGGAGCAAAATAAGAGGGCAAGCGGCCAGGTGACGCTCAAGGGCACGTTGACGGTGAGCAGGTTGGGAGTTGCGGCGGAGACGCTGACGACACCCGGCCATTCGGGCACGAAGCGCGCCCGGGTCTCGAACTGTCCGGCGGGAATCTCAATGTCCTGCCGGGTAATCTGGCCGCGGCCGGAAGTGATGTACAGAGAGATGGGGCGCTTGGAGTCGGTGACCCAATTGCGGCCTTCGGCGTCAGCGAGGCTGACGATCAGCTCGGCGGTGTCGACGAGCGAAATGCGGGGCGGGCTGGCCTGGAGTGACACTCTTGAGATGGGAGGTACAAAGCGGACGCTGAGGGTCTTGCCGCCCTGAAATTCCACTCGCGGGTTGCTGCCGAGAAACTCGATCGTTACCGCGCCGGGCTGGCTGGAGGTGATTGTGGAGCGTCCTGCCGACTGGCCGGCAGGGATGACGAGCGGGGCCGGTTTGAGGCTGTTGGTGCTGTCGAAAAGCGTGAGCCGGATGTCGGCCGGAGCGGCAGAGACATCGCCGACGAGGAAGGCCTCAACAGCGGCGGGATCGGAGCCGTTTGCAAGCAGGTCGCGCTGTGGGCTGTAGCGGAGGGTGATCGCGGGCAGCATGGAGGGCGGCGGAGCGGGGGCAGACACTTCGGCGCGGACGACCTTCTTTTTCACCCCCGCCGTGTCGGCATCGATGGCCGAGTCGACACTGGCTGGGGCGCGTTCGATCGTGGGCCGGGGCGGCGGAGGAGGCGCGGGGGCCGATGCGGCGGCGGCAGGAGGCGCTGCGCGGACCGGAATCGGCTTGAGTTGAGAATGGGCGGCCGAAGCGGACGCGCCGGATGGCGGACGGACGTTGACGAACTGGCCGCCGGGGAGGAGTTCCGGATTGCGGGCCCAGACATAGACCAGGCCGGCATCACGCAAAGGCGCGGACATGTCGAGCGAGCTCTGGCCGGCGGGAATTGTGCCGGAGGAAAGCGGGACGACGGCGTTCGAAGGCGTGCGCAACTGAAGCTGCACGGGAAATGGCCGGGGCGCGGGGGCCGGGTGATCGGCGGCGTCGAGCAGAGTGATGCGCAAGCGCAGTGTCTGGCCGGCAACGAGAGTGCGGGAACTCGCCGCGACGTCGAGTTTTGCCGGTGCGGCGGCGAAGGCGGGAGCGGCCGCCAGGAAAAAAAGTATGGTTCGGGACGGGCGCGGTTTCCAGGGCACGTGACTGACCTTCTTTCCCGGGAGCATCGGGACAGGCCGCGGGCTCCCAAATTGCTCAGGGTATTCCAGCACTGAGTGATTTTCGATTGCAAATCGGTTCATGAGAGCGGGTGAAAAATGAAGCGGCAGCGAGATCAGGGGGACTCGCCGGCGAGAGGGAGAGTGAAGGTGAAGCGGCTTCCCTGCCCCGGCGCGCTCATGACGTGGATGGAGCCGCCGTGAGCTTCGACGAGGCGGCGGGTGATGGCGAGTCCGAGGCCGGCACCCTCGGGAGCGCCCGAGGCCACGCGGCAGTAGGGTTCGAAGATATAGGTCTGGTCGGCTGCGGAGATTCCGATACCACTGTCGGAGACGGCGACGACGGCAAAACCGGGGACGGAGGAAGCCTCCATGCGGATCTCGCCGCCGTCGGGAGTGAACTTAACTGCGTTGGCGAGCAGGTTGTAGAGGATCTGGCGGAGCCGGAGGCGGTCGGCGAGGACCAGAAGCGGGTCTGAGGGGGGCGAGGAGAGGCGGATGGATTTGGCGGCGGCCAGGGGAGCGATGGTCGACAGGGCGTCGGCAAGGGCGCCGGAGATGTCGAGCGGCTCGCGCGAGAGATCGATATGGCCGGTGTCCACGCGGGAAAAGTCGAGAATGTCCTCAATAAGCGAGAGGAGATGGCGGGCCGCGTCCTGGATCCGCGTGACGAAGCGGCGCCGGCGCTCATCGAGGCCACTGCCGGACTCGGCGAGCAGATCGGAAAAGCCGGAGATGGCGTTGAGCGGAGTGCGGAACTCGTGGCTCATGCGAGTGAAGAACTCTGCACGCTCGCGATTGACGCGCTCGACTTCAATGTTGCGGAGTTCGAGCTCGGCGTTGGCGATTTCGAGGCGGCGGCCGCGAATCTCCGACAGATGGGCGTCGGCAATGAGCGCGAATATGCGGGGCATGGCGAGAGGGAAGGCGACGGCCGTGCCGACGGAGGCGGCGGCGGTGGCGAGCTTGACACCTCCGGCGAGCCAGTACAGCGGGTCCCAGAGGACGATGACTTCCATCAGGTGAGTGAAGCCGCAGGCGACGATGAAGGCGCTGAAGGCCCGGAACAGCCAGGGCAAGCGGAGGTTGGGGTCGATGCGGCGCTCAAAGTAGATGAGGGAGACAGAGATGGTGACGTAGGAAAGAAAAATCAGCAAGTCGGAGATGGCGTGGAGAGCGATGAGTCCGGTATTGGAGCGATAGCAAAAAACGTGGGGAAGAAAATTTTCCGACAGGAGAAGCCCACGCGCGGCGGGCGACAGGAAGATGCCGACACAGGCGGCCGGGACGATCCAGAGGCTGTGAAACCGAAGTCGGAGGGGGATGAGAGGGACGGAACGACGCACAGAATCGACTTGGGACATCAGAAGCACCTCCCGCGGATTCAGCTACAGACACGATTGTAGCGACGGCGGAGGCCGGCGGCGCGACCGAGACAGCAGAAGCGGATCGTGAGGGAGCGATGAACGGTGGGTTTGGTTGCAGCGAGCGTTGACCCGGATTCAGCGGCGCGGGAACGAGGCGGGCGGGAATAAAACGGAGCAGGTTAGAATCGGGGGTTACCTTGCGGAGACCAGGAGCATCATAAGTCTTTACATGAAGGGAATCCATGTGTTGGCTATCGGACTAGCTATGGCGGGAGCAGCGGCGGCGCAGGACAATTACGAGATTCAGGTGTACGGCGCCGAGACAGTGCCGGCGGGCGACACGATGGTGGAGTTGCACAGCAATTTCACTTTCGAGGGCAGCAAGACGATCCTCGACGGAGTGCTGCCGACCGAACATGCGCTGCATGAGACGCTCGAGATTACGCACGGCTGGAACGACTGGTTCGAAACCGGATTTTACATCTTCACCAGTGCCGATTCGACGTACGGGTGGAACTGGGTGGGTGATCATATCCGCCCCAGGGTACGGGTGCCGGAATCGTGGCACTGGCCGGTCGGTGTGAGTCTTTCAGCCGAGTTCGGTTACCAGAGGGCGGCGTATTCGCCGGACACCTGGACGCTCGAGATTCGTCCGATCATCGACAAGCAGATCGGACACTGGTATCTCTCATTCAACCCGACGCTCGACCGGTCGTTCCACGGCTACAGCGTGTCGCAGGGGCTGGTGTTTTCGCCGAATTTTTCCGCCGGCTACGACGTCACAAAATTGGTGAACGTCGGGCTGGAGTATTACGGCTCGCTGGGGCCGATCACAGGCTTCGATGCGTTGTACGAGCAGCAGCAGCAACTGGTGCCGGTGATCAATTTGAATTTTTCCCCGGAATGGGAATTCAACTTCGGCGTGGGCGTGGGGATGACGCGGGGGACGGATCATCTGCTCGTGAAAATGATTCTGGGGCGGCGGTTCGACTGGGGGCGGAAGCGGGGGAGCGAGTCAAAGTGAGGCGTGGGCAATCCAGTGTTCGAGCTTGCTTTTGAGCAGCTCGGTGCGGACGGGTTTGACCAGGTAGTCGTCCATGCCGGCGGCTTCGCAGCGCTGGCGGTCCTCGAACTGGGCGTTGGCGGTGAGGGCGATGATGATGGTGCGGCGGCCGGGGCCTTCGAGGCGGCGGATCTCGCGGGTTGCCTCGACACCATCGAGCTCGGGCATCTGGCAGTCCATGAGGATGAGGGGGTAGGAGCCGCGCCTCCAGGCTTCGACTGCGGCCTTGCCTGTAGCGGCCAGATCGATCGAGTAGCCGAGGCGTTCGAGCATCAGCACGGCGACGCGCTGATTGGTAGGGTTGTCCTCGGCCAGCAGAATCCGGGGACCGGCGGGAGAAGTTCGTGCGACGGGGGAGCGGGATACGGACGCTGAGCCGATGCGAAGGGCGCGGCGCACAGCGTCTCGCAGGGCGACGCGGCGAATGGGCTTGGAGAGAATGGCGTAGACTCCGGGCGGAAGAGTCTCGGCGAGCAGACGGTGGTTGTCGCGGTTGGTGGCGATGATGACCGGGAGTGATTCGGCGCGCGGAAGATTGTGGATCTCGTAGGACAGCTCGCGGCCGTCCATACCGGGCAGCTCGAAATCGAGGATTGCGAAATCCGGCAGCGGCGCCGAGGTGAGGATGGAGAGTGCGGCCTCGGGCGATGTGGCGCCGGCGACCGCGCAGCCGAGGGTTTCCAGGCGCGTGGACAGAACGCGGAGCGCAGTAGGGTGGTCTTCGACGACGAGCGCGGTACGGCCGGTGAGATCGAGGCCGGGCGTTTCGCTGGTGACGGGGGTCGCGGTGACGGGGACTTCGAACCAGAAACAGGAGCCGACGCCGGGGGCACTTTCGATGCCGATGACGCCGCCCATGAGCTCGACGAGTTGCTTGGAGATGGCCAGACCAAGGCCGGTGCCACCGTAACGGCGGGTGGTGGAGGAGTCGGCCTGGGTAAAGGCGTCGAACAGACGGCCCTGGGCTTCGGGAGCGACGCCGATGCCGGTGTCGGCGACTTCAAAACGGAGGATGACCCGGCCGGAGGGGTCCGGGCGGGCGCGGGCGCGGAGGACGACCTCGCCGGCGCTGGTGAACTTGACGGCGTTGCCGAGCAGGTTGAGAAGCACCTGGCGGATGCGGCCGGCGTCGCCGAGGACGTGAGCGGGAAGTGCGGGATCAAGCGAGGCGATGAGTTCGAGGTCCTTGGCCTGGGCTTGGCCGGCGACAAGCTCGAGGGCCTCCTCGGCAAGCGAGGGGAGGTCGAAATCGGCCAGGACAAGTTCGAGGCGGCCGGCTTCGATCTTCGAGAAATCGAGAATGTCCTCGATGAGGGCGAGCAGGGTTTCGCCGGAACTGCGGATGGTTTCGACGTACTCCTGTTGATGGCGGCTGAGGAGGGTATCGAGCAGCAAGCCGGTCATCCCGACAACGGCGTTGATCGGGGTGCGGATCTCATGGCTCATGGTGGCCAGAAAGGCGCTCTTGGCGCGGGTTGCGGCCTCGGCTTTGTCGCGGGCGTCGGCCAGCCATTGCGCCTGGAGACGGAGGGCAATCTCCGTGCGCTTGCGGGACGTGATGTCGCTGAGCGAGCCGACCAGGCGAATGGGGCGCCCTTGTTCATCCCACTGGGCGATGGCGCGCAGGTGCAGCCAACGCTGGTCGCCGTTGGGATGGAGGATACGGAACTCGGGGGCGCAGGCATGGGCCTGGCGGGAAAGGTATTGGGCGAGGCACTGGTCGACGGAGGCGCGGTCCTCCGGGTGCATGAAGTCGAACCAGCCGTCGCCATCAATCGACTCGGGCATGCCGGGCCGTCCGAGGATTTCCAGGCAGCGGACGGACCGGAAGACTTGGTTCGTATGGAGGTCCCAGTCGAAGAGTCCATCGTTGTTGGCGGCGATGGCCAACTGCCAGCGCTCTTCCTGACGCTGGAGCCGCTCCTCCATCTTGCGCACGCCGGTGAACTCCATGGCGGCGCCGAGGATCTGAGTGGGACGGCCGTGGGAGTCGCGCGAGAAGATGGTTTCGCGGCTGCGAAGCCATTTCCATTCGCCGTTGCGATGGCGCGCGCGATACTCGATCTCCCGGCTCTCGCCATCGCCGAGGCCGGTGAAGGCGGCGTGGTGGGCACGCAGGCGCTCGACGTCGTCGGGATGGGCGAAGGAGAGCAGAACGTCGTTCGAACGCTCGAGATCGGAAGGACTGTAGCCGAGGAACTCGAAAATCTGAGCGTTGATGTAAAGGCAGCGGTGGCTGGGAATCTCGATAACGTAAAGAAGGGCCGGGATGGTGAGGATAATCTTCTCGACCAGCGAGCGGGCTTCGCGGCTCTCGAACTCGGCGTAGCGGCGGGCGGAGACATCCTCGACGGTGCCTTCCAGGTAGAGGATCTGACCGGAGGCCGAACGGACGGCGCGGGCGCATTCGCGGACCGGGACCTCGTGGCCGTCGCGGGCAAGCCAGACGGTTTCGAAGCAGTCGACGGCGCCATCGCGAAGAAGCTGTTCGCGGAAGCGCGCGCGGTCGCGAATCAGGCCTTCTGCTTCGAGGTTGCGGCCGGTAATCTGGTCGGCGGATTCGATACCCAGCATGGCGAGAAAGGCGGGGTTGGCCATGAGCACGAGCCCGTCGACAGTGGTGCGATAGATGCCGTAGGGTGAGTTGAGGAAGATGCCGCGGTACTCGGCGTCGCTGCGGCTGGCATCCTCCTCGGCCGCGGCGAGGCGGCTGAAGATTCCCATGAGTTCGATTTCACGGGACAGCAGAGCCGCGAAGTCGCCGAGGCGGGCGGCCTCGTCGGCCGGGAAGGCATCCCGGGGTGCGGTGTCGAGAATGCAGAAGGCGCCGGCGCGCCGGGAGCCGGCGAACAAAGGTACGCCGGCGACGAAGCGGATACGCGGGGGGCCGGCGACGGCGGGATTGCCGAGGAAGCGAGGATCGCCGGAGGCGTCGAGCACGATCAACGCATCGGACGACAGCACGACCTGGTCGCAGAAAGACAGTTCGCCGCTATGTTCGGGGAGCGGCCAGCCCTGGCTGCACGCGAGCGATTGGCGGCCATCGCCGGCCAGCGATACCAGCGCGATGGGTGCCCGGAAATACTCCCGCGCAAGACGGACGGCGCGGTGAAGGGCCTCCTCATGGGAGCTGTCGAAGAATCGGAGTCCGCGTAGAGACTGGGACCGCTCCAAGTCATCCGCTGGGATGGGAGACGCCATAAATGTGAAGCTACCCGCTCTAGTTTAACTTCTTTCCGCGGCTGGTACCCGTTCAGCGGAGAAGCAGGCGCGCAGCGAAGGCGTGGAGAGCGCCGTAGGGGGGCCGGAGGGCGGAGGAGAAAGCGGGCCAGCGGCGGAGGAAGACGGGCTTAAGCTGGCTGAACGCGTCGAAGCCGGCGCGGCCGTGGTAGCTGCCGATGCCGCTGGGCCCGGCGCCGCCGAACGGGAGCGACTCGACGGCGCAGTGGAGGATGGTTTCGTTGAGCGAGAAGGCGCCGGACACGGTGCCCTGTTGAACGCGGCGGATGGTGGAGCGGTCCGAGGAGAACAGATAGAGAGCGAGCGGCCGCGGGCGGGCGTTGACGAAGGCCAGGGCTTCCTCAAGCGAGGAGTAGGGAACAAGCGGGAGAACGGGTCCGAAGATCTCTTCGTTCATGAGGCGCAGCGAAGGCGGCGGGTTGAGCGCGAGGATGAGCGGGAGGCGCCGGGTTGGTGAGGAGGGCAACGGGCCGGGAAGCATTTCGACACCGGCGGAGCGCCCCTCCTCGATGTAGTCGAAAAGCCTGCCGGCGTGGTGGAGATTGAGGATTGAGGTGTAGTCGGCGTTCGAGGCGGCGGCGGGATAGTAATGCTCGGCAGCCGCGAGAGCGGCGCCGGCGAATTCGCGGAGCGCCGCGCCGGGGACGAGAACGTAGTCCGGGGCAACGCAGGTCTGGCCGGCATTCAGCAGCTTTCCATAAATGATGGAGGCGGCGGCGCGGCGGGGATCGGCGTCGGGAGCAAGGATGGCGGGAGACTTGCCGCCCAGCTCGAGCGTGACCGGAGTAAGGTGTTCCGCTGCGGCGCGCATGACTTGGCGGCCCACCGCGGTCGAACCGGTGAAAAGGAGATGGTTCCAGGGTAAGGCGGCGAATTCGACGCCCCGATCGGCGCCGCCGTTGACCACATGAACGTGATCGGGCCGGAACAGCGAGCCCAGAACTTCGGCCAGCAGCGCCGAGGTGGCCGGGGTGAATTCGGAGGGCTTGATCATGACGCGATTTCCGGCGGCAAGCGCTCCGGCCAGCGGGCCGAGCGAAAGAAATAGCGGATAGTTCCAGGGAGAGATGATCCCGACTACGCCGGCCGGTTGGGGCAGCACGAAGGCGCGGGCGGGCTGAAGCGCCGGATCGACCGAAGCGGGACGGGGGCGCATCCAGGAGCCGAGCCGGCGGCGGGCGTAGCGCAGAGAGGCGAGGGAGACGAAGACTTCGCTGAATTGAACTTCCCGGAGCGAGCGGCCGCCGAAATCGGCGTCTATCGCGGCGGCGAAATCGCGTTGGCGGTCCAGCAGCGAGGAGATGACGGAGTCCAGGTGGCGGCGGCGTTCGGCAGGGGACGGAAACGGATTGCGGAGGAAGGCCTGGCGTTGGGCTTCAAACAGAGCGGAGAGGGAGTCGGAGACGGAGGGAGCGGGGCCGGCGGCGGGCGTCATGGTCCTGAGTGTACTCCGGCGGAAGGCAGGGCGGAGGGAGACTGATTTGTAATCCCATTTTCGGGCATTTCAGTGTCCGGATTGTCGCAGTTCGGGACAGCAGAAATTCTTGTATGTGCATGGAACCAATCCGGATATGAGTCGTATGGAAGAGTGTGAAGTTAAGAAATTCCCCGAAGGAGTTTTCAGCATGATCAAGAAATTGGTGTTGGGATTTTCCGTTCTCGCCCTGGCGCTGGCAGGCGCGGCCGAGACCTACAATGTGCAACTGCTCCAGGACACGACATTAAACGGTACGCGGCTGGCGGCCGGCAGCTATCAGATCCGGGTGGATGGTGAAAAGGCCATCTTCAAACACGGGAAGGTGACCGCCGAGTCGCCGGTGAAAGTGGAGAAGGCGCCGAAGAAGTATCAGTCGACGATCTTCAAGTACGACAACGCCGGCGGCGGCATGCATCTGAGCGAGATCCGGATGGCGGGCACGAATACGAAGCTGGTGTTCGGCGCCAACTAAATACGCCGGGACACGGCGACTCCGCAAGGTTCAAATCTCCCCACTACGGGCGGGATGCGTGACGGCATCCCGCCCTCTTTTTGCGGTGCGGGGCCGGAGGGAGCGGGGGCCGGCGGGGAGCGGTTATCCTGGGTAAAGATGCGGTTTTTTGCTAGTTTGCTTCTTTGCTCCGTCCTGAGTGGGGGCGCGGCGGGACGGGCCGAGACGTTTCTTGTACTTCCTTTGTTCAACCTTTCCCATAGCCCGAATCTCGACTGGATCGGGGAGAGCGTGGCCGAGACGGTGCGGGAGGCGGCGGCGTCGGGGCGGCTGGTGGTGCTGGACCGGGAGGATCGCGAGGAAGCCTACCGGCGATTGGGGCTACGGCCCTATGCGCAACTGACGCTGGCCTCGGTGGTGAAACTGGGCCAACTTTTGGCCGCCGACAAGGTTCTGTATGGTTCGTTGGATCTGACGCCGCCCCCGCCGGAACTGACGGTGGATGGACGGCCGAAGGATGTAAAAGGCAGGACGAGGGGCACGCTGAAACTGTCGGCGCGGATTCTGAACCTGAAGGAAATGAAGGAAGGCAGCGCCTTCAGCGAGGTGGGTGCGCTTGAGGACCTGGCGGCGCTGCAACGCCACATGGCGTGGCAGGCCATCCAGATCGTGTCGCCGGAATCGGCTCCGGACGAGGCGGAGTTTCGTAAACAACATCCGCGCATCCGGGTCGATGCGCTGGAGAGCTACATTCGCGGGCTGTTGGCGCATTCCGGCTCGGACAAACAGAAACTGTTCGCGCAGGCGGTGCGTCTGGACCCGGGGTTTTCTCAGGCCAGCTTCGAGCTGGGCCGGCTGAACTGGAATCAGCAGCAGTACCAGCCGGCGGCCGAGTGGCTGGCGAAGGTGACGCCGGACGACTCACACTCACATGAGGCGAAGTTTCTGCTGGGCCTGTCGCGTTACGAGTTGGGCGACTATGCGGCGGCTGAGCAGGCGTTGAGCGAGGTCGCGCTGGCGGTGCCGCTCAGCGAGGTATTCAACGACCTGGGGGCGGCGCAGTCCCGGCGGAACCGGCCTGAGGCGCTGAGCAATTTCCGCAAGGCGCTGCAGGGCGACGAGACCGATCCGGTGTATCTGTTCAATACCGGATATTCGCTATGGAAGGCGGGCGATTTTAGCGGAGCGGCGAAGATGTTTCAGGAGACGCTCGGAAGGGACCCCGGCGACCGCGAGGCAGCGCTGCTGCTGGAACGAAGCAAGGCGGGTAACGGCCCGCGTCCCGGCGAACGGGAATTGGAGGGCATCGAGCGCATCAAGACAAACTTTGAGGAGAGCGCCTACAAGCAGCTCAAGGAAGTCTTTCAACCGAAGGCGAAGCCGTAGTACGGGCGGCCGCCGGAGGGCGCGGAGCCCAATCGTTCTATAATCGTGTGACCATGTGGCAGGCATACGGCATCTCGGACCAGGGTTGTGTTCGCGAAAACAACGAGGACGCCTTCTATGTCGGAGAGAACGGGCTCTTCATTCTGGCCGACGGCATGGGGGGTGCGCAGGCGGGCGAACGCGCCTCGAGGATGGCTATCGATTCGCTGCTGGAATCGCTCACCCGGGTGCAGGACGGCGCCGAGGACGGGCTGCGGCCGGCCTTTGAAGAAGCCAACCGAAAGGTGATGGCAGCGGCGGCGGCCGACGCAAGCCTGGACGGAATGGGGACTACCCTGATTGCGGCCATGGCGCGGGGCACCGACCTGCTGGTGGCGAGTGTAGGCGACAGCCGGGCGTACCTGTTCGACAGCGGGAAGCTGCTGGCGATCACCGAGGACCAGACCTGGGTGAACGAGGTGGGGCGGCGGCTGGGAATGAACGACGAGAGCCTGCGCACGCATCCGATGCGTCACATGCTGACGATGGCCATCGGGCTGAGCAATCAGCTCCGCGTGCATCTGTATTCGCTCAGGCCGCGGCATGGCACACAGGTTCTTCTGTGCAGCGATGGACTGCACGGGGTCGTGCCGGAGGCGAGGATTGCGGCCGAACTGGGTACAGGCGGGGACCTGGAGACCAAGTGCCGGGCGCTGATCGAGGCCGCCAAAAGAGCGGGCGGACCCGACAACATTACGATCATCCTGTTGCGCTGGACAGAAGCCTGACGGCGGAAGGCGGCCGTACGCGAAGAGCGGGCATCGGAGCGGGAATTCGATTGGTGCTGTGTTGTCTGGCGGTAGCGGGCGCCGCCGGCGGAGAATCCGGGGAACCGCTGCGGGCGATGGTGGAATCGGGGCGCATGGAGGGCCTGCGCTGGCCCGACTTCTCCGACTATCGCAATCAAGTGCGCAATTTCTACGAGCCCGACTACTCACCGGCCTGGGTGAGGGAAGGAGCGGCGACCCCGCAGGCGCGGGCGGCGATCGAAGCTTTCGCAGACGCCGGGGACAGGGGTTTGAACCCGGAAGACTACGATGCGTCACGATGGGCCGGGCGGCTGACGAAGCTGCGGCCGGCGGCGCCGCAGCCGGAGGCGGCCGGCGTGGCGCACTTCGATCTGGCGTTGACGGTTTGCCTGATGCGGTTCATCTCGGACCTGCATATCGGCAAGGTGAATCCGCGGCACTTCGACTTCGGCTTCAATATCGAGAACAAGAAATACGACCTGGCGGCGCTGCTGCGGCGGAACTTCGTGAACAGCGGCGAAGTGCGTGCGGCGATCGACGAGGTGGAGCCCTCGTTTCCCGCATACCGGAGGACTGAGGCGGCGCTGCGGCGTTACCGCGCGCTGGCCGCCGGGACCGGCCCGGGGCCGGCGCCGGCCTGGAAGACCGCGGTAAAGCCCGGCATGCGGTTTGAAGGGCTGGCTTGGATGGCCGGCAGGCTGCGTCTGGTGGGAGATCTGGAGGGCGGGGCCGGAGACGACACCGGATCGACGATCTACCGGGGCGCGCTCGTGAAGGCTGTCAAGCACTTTCAGGACCGGCATGGGCTGGCGGCCACCGGCGTCATCGACCGGGGAACGTGGAAGCAGATGGAAACGCCGCTGAGCGCGAGAGTGCGTCAGATGGAGCTGACGCTGGAGCGCTGGCGATGGGTGCCTCAGGAGTTCGCGCGGCCGCCGATTGTGGTGAACCTTCCCGAATTCCGGCTGCGCGCCGTCGACGCCGGTTTTCACGTGGAGCTGGAGATGAAGGTGATCGCCGGCAAGGCCTACCGTCATCAGACGCCGGTATTTGCCAGCGACATGACGTATCTGATTTTCCGTCCTTACTGGAACGTGCCGCCGAAGATTACACGAGCCGAGCTTGTTCCCGACATCAAAAAAGACAGTGCGTATCTGGCAAAGAACGGCTACGAGGTGATGGACGAGCACGGAGGCGTGGTGGAGGCGCCGGTGGACGACCGGATGCTGGCGCTCCTGCGAAGCGGACGCTGGTGGGTCCGCCAGGTGCCGGGGCCGAAAAACGCACTCGGCGCGGTGAAGTTCATCTTCCCAAACTCGCACGACGTGTACCTGCATGGGACGCCGGCACAGGCTTTGTTCTCGCGTTCCAGGAGGGACTTCAGCCACGGCTGCATTCGGGTGGAGAAGCCGTTCGAGTTGGCCGAATGGGTGCTGCGGGACCGGCCCGAGTGGACGCCGGAGCGCATTCAGGCGGCGATGGACGGCGACGCGCCGCTGCAGGTGAATCTGAAGCAGCCGATTCCCGTGTTGATCGTCTATGGAACGGCGGTAGTGCGCGACAGCGGAGATGTTTGCTTCTTCGAGGACATTTACGGGCACGACGCCGAGCTCGATCGGGTGTTGGAGCAGGGTTATCCCTATCCGGGCTGAGACCGGGCCGCGGCAGCCGGCGGCGGCATGGGGCATTAAGATAAAGGACATGCAAAAGCTGAGCGAGGCGGACATCGCGACCGCGCTGCGGGAACTGCCGGGATGGAAAGTGGAGAACGGCAAGCTGCACCGGGACTACCAGTTCCCCGACTTCATTCACGCGTTCGGATTCATGGCGACGGCGGCGATCGGGATCGAGAAGCGGAATCACCACCCCGAGTGGTTCAACGTTTACAACCGCGTGAGGGTGGACCTGACGACGCACGACTCCGGTGGAATCACTTCGAAGGACGTGGAACTGGCCAAGGCGCTGGACGCGATCGCGGTGCGGATGCAATGAGGAAAGCGGCGGCGCGGTGGGCATTGGCGGTGCTTGTGTGCTCGGCGGGAGCGCTGGCGCAGGATCTGGCGGGAATGGAGAAGTCGGCCGACGCCGCCATCGAGCAGGCGATCGCCGAAAAGCGGATGCCGGGCGCGGTGCTGGTGGTGGGCCACGGCGGGCGGATTGTTTACAAAAAGGCCTACGGATGGCGCGCGCTGGTGCCGGCGCGCGAGCCGATGACCCTGGATACGATCTTCGACATGGCGTCGCTGACCAAGGTGACGGCGACGACACCGTGCCTGATGAAGCTGTTCGAGGAGGGCAAGATCCGCGCCAATGACCGCGTGACGGATTATTTGCCCGAGTTTCAGGGTGGCAAGAGCGACATTACACTGCGGGACCTGATGACGCACTTTTCCGGACTGCGCCCGGACCTGGACCTGAAGCCGGCCTGGAGCGGCTATGAAACCGGCATCGGGAAGGCGCTGGTGGACAAGCCGGCCAACCCGCCGGGGCTTCACTTCACATACAGCGACATCAACTTCATTCTCCTCGGCGAGATTGTGCGAAGGCTGAGCGGCGAGACGCTGGACGAGTTCGCCACCCAGCTTATATATCAGCCGCTGGGAATGCAGGACACGATGTTCCGGCCGCCGCTGAGACTGCGCGCCCGGATTGCGCCCACCGAGATCGATCCGGAGACGAAGCTGCCGTTGCGGGGAGTTGTGCACGACGAGACATCGCGATTCATGGGAGGCGTGGCGGGGCACGCGGGGTTGTTTTCGACCGGAGAGGACATGGCGCGGTATGCGCAAATGCTGCTCGACCGGGGCGAATACGGGGGGAAGCGGATCCTGGCCGCGAATGTGGTGGAGAAATTCACCAGCCCGCAGACGCCGGCCGGCCAGCCCATTATGCGGGGCTTCGGCTGGGACATCGACTCGCCGTTTTCCAGTAACCGGGGAGAGCTGTTTCCGATCGGCTCCTACGGGCACACCGGCTTCACCGGCACCGACATCTGGCTGGACCCGGCGAGCGGCACGTACCTGATCCTGCTGACCAACGCTGTGCACCCTCACCGGAACACATCGATCATTTCATTGCGAACGAGGGTCGCGACGATCGTCGCCGCGGCTTATGGATACACGCGGGCCGGGGTGAGCCTGACCAGCTACAACGAGACGCTCGCCGGACCGGGAGCGCGGCGGACGATTGACCGGAACGCGGAGGTGTTGACCGGGCTGGACGTGCTGGCGGCGAAAAACTTCGAGCCCCTGGTGGGCAAGCACGTGGGGCTGATCACCAACCACACCGGGCTGAGCCGGGACGGGCGGCGCAACGTGGACGTGATGCGGGCGGCAGGCGTGGACGTGAAGGCGATCTTTTCGCCGGAGCACGGAATGAAGGGCGAGGAAGACCGGCCGGACATCGCCAACGACCGCGACCAGGCGACGGGAATTCCGGTTTATAGCCTGTTTCAGGGGACCACGAAGCGGCCCACCGACGCGATGCTGAAGGGGGTCGACACGCTGGTGTTCGATATTCAGGACGTCGGCGCGCGATTCTACACGTATTCGTGCACAATGATTTACTCGCTCGAAGAAGCCGGGCGCAGGGGGCTGCCGTTTTATGTTCTGGACCGGCCGAACCCGATCACCGGCGTGCACGCCGAGGGGCCGATGCTCGATGCGGCGCTCGAGTCGTTTGTCGGATGCGCCGACGTGCCGGTAAGGCATGGGATGACTCTGGGCGAGATGGCAGGCTATGTAAAGGGCGAGCGGAAGCTCAAGGTGGACCTGCGCGTGATTCCGATGGAAGGATGGGAGCGGGGCGACTGGTTCGACTCGACAGGGTTGAACTGGACGGACCCGTCGCCGAACATGAAAAGCCTGAACGCTGCGCTTCTGTATCCGGGTTTGGCGATGTTCGAGGGGGCGAGGAATTATTCGGTGGGCAGGGGCACGGACGCGCCGTTTGAGCAAATCGGGGCGGCCTGGATTCATGGCCGGGAACTGGCGGCGTATTTGAACGCCCGGTTCCTGCAAGGCGTTCGTGTTTATCCGACGCGGTTCCGGCCGGCGGCGTCGAACTTCAAGGGCGAGTGGATCGAAGGAGTGCGCTTTGTGATTACGGACCGGGACCGTTTTGACAGCGTGAAATTTGGTATCCAACTGGTCTGTGCGCTGCGCGAGCTGTATCCGGGCAAGGTGGATTGGGAGGCAAGCCGGAAGCTGATTGGAAACGCGGCGACGATCGAGCGGCTCGAGGGGAAGGCAAGCGCCGAAGAGATATTGACAAACCTGGCCGATCCGCTGCAGCAGTACCTGCAGCGGAGAGACAAGTATCTTCTCTATCCGGCGGGCGGATCGCGTTAGAGCCCGAACTGATCGGACAGGCTGGGGCGGCTAGGCAACGGCGGCCTTGCTGCCCACTAGGGCTTTGGCATCGCCCTTGGATTTGTTCTTACTTCCCGGCGGACGCCCCCGCCGTTTGACCTCCGAAAGCCATGATGGCGGCCGGCCCCGCCGCTTGCCGCGTCCCCGGGCGAGGCGCTCCAGACTGAGAATCGCCTCTTCAATTTGTTCTCGCTCCTGGCGTAATTCGGCGAGCATCTTTATGACATCCATCCCAATTGCCCTTCCGCTTCTTGATCGTGTTCGAGGCGACCTTAGTTCGGAAACGCGAACATGGGTCCCTTGTATAGCAGCACTTGTACCAGCAGTTGTACTCCATTTCGCCATGAAATTCAAGTAGGCTGTTCGGAATTCCGAACACGGGCTATGTCAATCGGGTACTACTTGCAGGCGGGAGTACGGGGCAGCGGGGGGCGGTTTTCCCAGGTACGGCGGTGTTTCCAATGAAAATAAAGGGGCAAGCCCGCCGCGATTATGCCCAAACCGAGAAAAGATTCGCGGGGAGATTTGACCAGAGTGGAGAGGATAAGGCAGACAAGCGCCGCAATAAACATCAAGGGGAGATAGGGATAGCCCAGCACGCGGTAGGGCCTAGGGAGGTCGGGCCGCTTGCGGCGAAGGACGATGACCGCGGAGGCGGCGAGTGCATAAAAAATCGCGCTGGCGAAAATGACGTAAGTGAAGAGCTGATCGTAGCGGCCGCTGAGCACGAGAATGGAGGACCAGATGCCCAGCAGGGCGATGGAGGCGCTGGGGGTGTGCCAGCGGGGGTGGACGCGGCCGATGGCGCGGAAGAACTGGCCGTCGATGGCCATGGCGTAAGGGACGCGGGAGCCGGTAAGGATGGAGCCATTCAGGGCGGCGAAGATGGAGATCATCGCCGCGACGCTGACGGCGTTGGCGCCCCAGCCGCCGAGGACGCGGCGAACCATTTCACTGGCCACGCGGTCAGTGTGGGCAACGACGGGTGTGGGGAGTACGAAGAAATAGGCGGCGTTGATGGTGACGTAAATGGCGACGACGGCGAGGGTACCGAGGATGAGGGCCAGGGGGAGATTGCGCTGGGGATTCTGGATTTCCGAGGAGACCATGCTGACGTTGTTCCAGCCATCGTAGGCCCACAAAGCGGCGACAAGGGCGGCGAAAAATCCGGCAAAGCCGCCTAAAGCGGGCGTAGAGGAGTGAAAATTGGGCGCCGAGCCCTGCCCGCCGAAGAATCCCACGGCGATAATCGCCAAAATGAGCGATACCTTGACCACGGTGACGACCACCTGAACGCCGCCGCCGAGGCGCGCTCCGAAGTGGTTGAGGGCGGAGAGGAAAAGAATGACCGCAATGGCCATGAGCTGGCCGTAGCGAATATCGAGAGGCCGGCCGGATTCGCCGAACGGGAGCGGAGTGACGATCCAGACCTTTTCGAGAGCGGGGTGGAAATTCGCCAGATAAAGAAAAAATCCCGTGGCGAGCGTGGCAATGGAGCCGGCTTTGCCCACCCAGAGCTGCATCCAGCCGTAGAGATAGGCGATCCAGGGGCCGTAGGCTTCGCGAAGGTAAATATACTCGCCGCCGGCCTGGGGCATGGCGGCGGCAAGCTCGGCATAGGTGAGGGCGCCGGCCATTGACAGCAGGCCGCCGAAGATCCAGACGAGGAAGACACGCCAGGGCGTTCCGACATTGAGGGCCATCGTCTTGGGAACGAGGAAGATGCCGCTGCCGATAACGGTGCCGACGACGATGGAGGCGGCGCTGGAGAGGCCGAGTTCGCGTTTCAGGCGGTCGGTGGAGGGTGTCATTCCGAAATCTGGTCCTTGAAAAAGAGTGACGCGAACAGGCCGGTGGCGAAGGTAGCGGCCGATCCGGCCAGGACGTACCAGGTGAAAGCGACGGGGGTGAACAGTTTCAATGCTACGGTAGCGGCGAGGCCGGCGGCCATGCCGGCGACGGCGGCGGATTCCGAGACGCGGGTAGTGAGCGAGCCGAGCAGAAATACGCCGAGAAGGCCGCCGTAGAGGATAGAGGCGATGGAAAGGCCGGCTTCGAGGACCGAACCCCAGTGGCGGGCGAGGAGGCCGATCAGGACCAGCAGCAGGCCCCAGCCGAGCGTGGCAAGACGGGCCAGCGATAGCACGCGGGCGTCCGTGAGGCGGAAACCGAGGGCCGGACGGACGAAGTCGATGATCGTGGTGGAGGCCAGGGCGTTGAGGGCCGCCGACAGATTCGACATTCCGGCGGCGAGGATCGAGGCGATCACCAGGCCGGCGGCGCCCGGCGGGAGATAGTTCCAGACGAACTGAGGATAAATGCGGTCGGCCGGCTGCGGGGCGGCGGCGCCGGTGTCGCGATAGAAGACAAACAGCAGGGCTCCGATGGCCAGAAACAGGGAGAACTGAAAGAAGATGACGATCCAACTGGAGAACAGGGCGAGCCGGCTTTCGCGCTGGCTGCCGGCGGCGAGGAGGCGTTGGACCATGAGCTGTTCGGTGCCGTGGCTGGCGGTGGTGAGGAAGCAGCCGCCGATCAGGCCACCCCAGAAGCTGTAAGGACGGGCGAAGAAGGCCAGGGAGGGGGAAAAGCGGAAGTCGAAGACGTGGAACTTGCCGGCCGCGGCGGCGGTGCGGACGGCCTCCTGCCACCCGCCGGGGATCCGGTGGAGGATGATGGCGAAGCTGAGCGCGGCTCCGGCGACGTAGAGGATCATCTGGACGACGTCGGTCCAGATGACGGCGGTGAGGCCGCCCTCGAAGGTGTAGAAAAGCGTTAGGGCCACGATCATGAGCAGGCTGGCAAGTTCGGCGGCGCCCGGATTCAGCCATCGCTGGTAAAGGGGGCCGAGAACGATGGCCACGATGAGCGACAACGCGAATACCCGAACGCCCTCGGCCAGAGCGCGGAGGATGAGGAAGGCTCCGGCGGTCAGGCGGCGGATGCGCTCGCCGAAGCGGCGGCGCATCAGTTCATAGGCGGTGAAGATCTCGCCGCGAAAATAGAGCGGGAGAAAGATGGTGGAGATGACGATGCGGGCGAGGAGATAGCCGAGGACAAGCTGAAGGAAGGCGAAGTTGCCCAGAAAGGCCAGGGCGGGGGTGCCGATGACGGTGAGGGTGCTGGTTTCGGCCGAGACGATAGAGAGGGCGATGGCCCACCAGGGACTCGAGCGGCCGCCGAGGAAATAATCGCGCAGGTTGTGCTGGGTACGGCGAAAGCGGGCGCCGAACCAAGTGATGCCCAGAAGATAGACAGCAATGACCGCGAAATCCAGCCGGTGCATGGAAGAGCGGATGATAACACAAGGGATTTCATGCGCCGCTCAGACGGTGGGGCACCAATAGGGGAAGGGGGAAAAGGGCCAGAGTGAAAACGCTGATTTTTATGCGCCGAGGGAGGCTGGGGCGGCTGGTGGGATTTGAACCCACGACATCCAGAACCACAATCTGGCGCTACTACCAACTGAGCTACAGCCGCCGTACCAGATAACTATTTTAGCATTGCCGGTTTGGAGAGGCACTCTGAGCTGCCGGGCTGCGGGGACGATGGCTGCGCCCCGGGTTCCTCCCAAGCCGATGTGCATTGCGGGGGCATCGCGGGTTACCCTGAGGAATTCCGGCTCGAAGCAGCGAAATCCATGTTCTCTTCACTCCCAATGTCATGTCTATGAGGAAACGCTTTTTCTTCCTTGCCCTTTTATTGGCCGGGGCTCTTGGTGCGGCCGGCCAGAGCGTTCTGACGGCCAACTACGGCCCGGAGCGCACCAATGGGGATCTCAACGAGGGGATTCTGACGGGGGATAACGTCAACCCGCGCCAGTTCGGCAAGGTGTTCGGCTATTCGGTGGATGGCGAGGTGTACGCCCAGCCGCTCTATGTGCCGGCGCTGGCGATTCCGGGCAAAGGGACGCTGAACGTGGTGTTTATCGCGACAATGCACGACAGCGTGTACGCTTTTGACGCGGATGCGCGCACCGGGACGGCGCCGCTGTGGTCGGCGCACCTGGGCTCGCCGGTGAACCCGGCGGACTTTGTCGATCCGGTGGTGGGGCCGTTCAGCGACATTCTGAACGAGATCGGAATTCTGAGCACGCCGGTAATCGACGCGGCGACGCAAACGCTGTATGCGGTCACCTACACGGGATCGGGCGGCAGCTACGCATATACGCTGCATGCACTCGACCTGGCAACGGGCGCCGAGAAGATGAATGGGCCGGCAGCCATCGAGGCGACGGTGACCGGGACGGGCTGGGGCGGCAAGGACACGCCGGTGAATGGGCAACTGGCGTTTGTGCCGGGAGACCATTTGCAGCGGCCGGCGCTGCTGTTGTTGAACGGAACGGTGTACGTAGGGTTCGGGTCCCATGGCGACTACGGGCCATGGCACGGGTGGGTTTTGGGATACAACGCGGCCAACGTCCAGCAGCAGACCTCGGTGTTCTGCACGACGCCGAGCGATGGGGGAGCGTCGATCTGGGCGGGCGGACGCGGCCTGGCCAGCGACGGGCAGGACATCTACCTTTCGACGGGGAACGGGACCTACAATCCCAACCGTCCGGCCTGGGGGGAGAGCGTGCTGCGGCTGACCTCGAACGGGAACCCGGCCACGGCGGACTGGTTCACGCCCAGTGAGTTCGTGGATTTGAACGACAATGACACGGACCTGGGGTCGAGCGGGCCGGTGCTGATGCCGCGGACGAACCTGCTTTACGCGGTGGGCAAGGAGGGGGAGCTGTTTTTGCTTGACCGGGGGAACCTGGGCGAGGAGGTGGCCTCGGACACCCAGACGGTGCAGAGCTTTCCGGTGGTGGACCCGACGATCAGCCAGGCGGGACGCTACGAAGGGTTTTTCGTCTTCAATACCGCGTATTGGGATAATCCCGGCGGACCGATGCTGTACGTATGGCCGTATACGGAGACGCTGCGATCCTACCGGTTCAGCAACGGGAAGTTCGAGACGACGCCGGCAGCGGTGAACTCAACGGCTCAGAATGCGATGCCGTTCAGCGGCATGACCGTGTCGTCCAACGGCGGGGCGCCGGGCACCGGGATTTTGTGGGCGACCTCGGCGGCGAACGGCAATGCGCCGTCGCCCGGAACGCTGCACGCGTTTTCGGCCGACAATGTGGCGACGGAGTTGTGGAACAGCGACCAGAGCGGCGCGCGCGACACGCTCGGGCAGTTTACGAAATTTGCTAATCCGACGGTGGCGAACGGCAAGGTGTATGCGCCGACGGGTTCTGGGCAGGTGGCGGTGTACGGACTGCTGGCGAGCGTGCCGGGAATCGCGACGGTGGTGAGCGCGGCCAGCTTCGGCAGCGGGCCGGTGGCCCCGGGAGAGCTGATTACGATCTTCGGGTACGGAATCGGTCCGGCGGCGCCTGTGGCGGCGGCGCCCACGGGAGGGCTGTTCGGCACGAGCCTGGGCGGAGTGAAGGTGAGCTTCGACGGCGTTGCGGCGCCGTTGCTGTACGCGGCGGCGGGGCAAGTGAACGCGGTGGTTCCGTTTGAAGTGGCGGGGAAGGGCACGACGGAGATGACGGTGACGGCGGCGGACGGCTCGTCTTATACGGCCAAGCTGGCGGTGGTGACGGTGTCGCCGGCCGTGTTCGCGCAGGATTCCTCCGGCAGCGGGCAGGGGGCGATTCTGAACAATCCGGGCATGAGCCGCAACTCGCCGGCGAACCCGGCGGCGCGCGGCTCGACGGTGTCGATCTACCTTACCGGCACGGGGCTGTATACGCCGGCGGGGACGGACGGGGCGCTGGGGCCGCTGGCGAGCGAGCCGGTGACGGCGCTGCCGGTGTCGGTGACGATCGGAGGCCTGCCGGCGGTGGTCACCTACCAGGGGGCGGCGCCGGGGCTGATTCTGGGGCTGACGCAGGTGAACGCGCAAGTGCCGGCCAATGCGGGCCCGGGAGCGACCGTTCCCGTGAGCGTGACGGTAGGAACTACCGGGGGGCGGAACACGGTAACGATGGCCGTGAAGTAACCTTTACAGACCGGCCTTTTTCCAGAGCGCTTCGACGCGCCGCGAGACTTCGGGGTCCATGCGGATGACGCCGGGCCAGGGCCGCGTGAAACCCTCCTCCTTCCACTTCCGGGTGGCGTCGATGCCCATTTTCGAACCGGCGTTCGGGAGGCGGCTGGCGTGATCGAGCGAATCGACGGGACCGAGGACGAACTCGATGTCGCGCTGGGGATCGATGTTGTTCAGTGCGCGCCAGGCGACCTCGCGAACGTTTTGCACGTCGACATCTTCGTCAACGACGACGATGACCTTGCTGAACATGGCCTGGCCGAGACCCCAGATGGCGTGCATCACTTTGCGCGCCTGCAGCGGATACGACTTGCGGATGGAGACGAGAATGAGGTTATGGAAGACGCCCTCGGCGGGCAGGCAGATGTCGCGCACTTCGGGCAACTGAAGGCGCATCAGGGGCAGGAAGATGCGCTCGATGGCCTTGCCCATAAAGAAATCCTCCATCGGCGGGGGCCCGACGATGGTGGCCGGATAGATGGGCCGATCGCGATGCGTCACACAGGTGACGTGGAAGACCGGGTAGTCGTCTTCGAGGGAATAAAAACCGGTGTGGTCGCCGAAAGGGCCCTCGCGGCGGCTCTCGCCGAGCTCGACGTAGCCTTCGAGGACGATTTCCGCCTGAGCGGGTACTTCCAGGTCGCAGGTTTCGCACTTGACCATCTCGACGGGCTTGCCGCGGAGAAAGCCGGCGATCATCATTTCGTCGAGATCCGGGGGCAGAGGGAGGATGGCGGAATACATCGTTGCCGGGTCGGCGCCCAGGGCGACGGCGACGGGCATGCGGGCCTGCTTGCCTTCGGCCAGGAGGCGGCGGTAATGCTCGGCGCCCTGTTTGTGGGTCTGCCAGTGCATGCCGGTGGTGCGAGCGTCGTAGATCTGCATCCGGTACATGCCGCAGTTCCGCTTGCCGGTATCCGGATTGCGGGTGAAGACCATGGGGAGGGTGATGTAGCGGCCGCCGTCTTCGGGCCAGCAATGGAGGATGGGCAGGCGGTCGAGAGAGAAGTCGTCGGTGAGAATGACGTCCTTACAGGGGCCTTTGGAGACAATTTTTGGGAAAAAAGCGCCCATTTCGGCGAGTTTCGGGAGCATTTTCAGCTTCCCGACGAGGCCCTCGGGCATGCGCATCTGCAGAAACTCGGAGATGCGGGCGGCGACCTCGTCAACCGAGTCGACCTGGAGAGCGAGCTCCATGCGGCGCATGGAGGCGAAGGCGTTGATGAGAACGGGAACCGGGGAGCCCTTGGGCTTTTCAAACAGCAGGGCGGGGCCGCCGGACTTGACGGCGCGGTCGGCGAACCCGGTGATTTCCAGGTACGGGTCCACCTCGAAGGGGATGCGCTTCAACTCGCGATTTTTTTCGAGGACGCGGATGAAGTCGCGAAGATCGCTATAGGCCATAAGAGAAGAGACCGGCAGCGGCGGCCTCGTTTACTATGATGGAACACAAAAGCATGCAACAGAGAACGGCATTGATAACGGGAGCCAGCCGGGGCATCGGGCGGGCTTGCGCGGTGGCGCTGGCGAAGGCCGGAGCGCGGGTGGCGATAGCGGCGCGGAACGAGGCGGCGCTCGAGGAACTGGCGGCGTCGTTGCGAAGCGAAGGCCACGAAGCCTTCCCGGCGGCGGTGGATCTGGCGAGCGCGGAGTCGATTCAGGCGGCGGCGGCGCGAATCGCCAAGGAGTTCGGGAAGGTGGACATTCTGGTGAACAACGCCGGCGTGACCAAGGACGGGCTGGCGGTACGCATGAAAAGGGCGGACTGGGACATGGTTCTGACGACGAATCTGACCGGGGCGTTTTTGATGATCCAGCAGGTGCTGCCCGGTATGATGCGCGAGCGCTGGGGCCGGATCATCAACATTTCGTCGGTGGTGGGCGAGGGAGGAAACGCGGGCCAGGCCAACTATGCGGCGTCGAAGGCGGGGCTGATCGGGTTGACCAAATCGCTGGCGCAGGAGATGGCCAGCCGGAGCATCACGGTGAACGCGGTGGCGCCCGGATACATTGCGACGGACATGACGGAGGGACTGCCTGCGGAGGTGAAGGAGAAGATGACAGCGGCGATTCCGCTGCGCCGAGTGGGGACGGCGGAGGAAGTGGCGGCGGCGGTGCGATTTCTGGCCAGCGAGGAGGCCGGCTATATTACCGGGCACACGCTGGCGGTGAATGGCGGCCTGCGCATGTGACGCATACGGGCGCGCGGCGGCGGCATGGGACAATGTCGGCTTATGGCGCGTGGGAAGAAGTTTTCAATCGGGCTAGTTCAGATGAGCTGTTCGCCCGATCCGGCGGCGAACCTGGAAAAGGCGGTGGAACGCATCCGGGAGGCGGCCCGGCGGGGGGCCGAGATCGTGTGCCTGCAGGAGTTGTTCCGGTCGCAATACTTTTGCCGCGAGGAGAAGGCGGAATTGTTCGAGCTGGCCGAGCCGATACCGGGGCCGACGACCGCGGTCGTGGGCAAGGTGGCGAAGGAGGCGGGGATCACGGTAATTGCGTCGTTGTTTGAGCGGCGGGCGGCGGGGCTGTATCACAACACGGCGGCGGTGGTCGGAGCGGACGGCGCGATTCTCGGGCTGTACCGCAAGATGCACATCCCGGACGATCCGCTTTATTACGAAAAATATTACTTCACGCCGGGCGATCTTGGTTTTTTGAACTTCGACACCGAGCACGCGCAGATCGGGGTGCTGGTGTGTTGGGACCAGTGGTATCCGGAGGGGGCGCGGCTGACGGCGCTGCAAGGGGCGGACATTTTGTTTTATCCGACCGCGATCGGGTGGCATCCCGACGAGAAGAGCGAGTTCGGCGCGGCGCAAGTGGACGCCTGGACGACGATCCAGCGGGCGCACGCGATTGCCAACGGGGTGTACGTGGCGGCGGTGAACCGGGTCGGGTATGAGGGCACCGCGGAGTCAGGCCTCGAGTTTTGGGGATCGTCGTTTGTGGCCGATCCTTTCGGGCAGATCGTGGCCAAGGCGGGCACGGAGGCGGAGGAGATCCTGGTGGTGGAATGCGATCCGGCGCGCACCGAGGAGGTGCGGCGGAACTGGCCGTTTCTGCGGGACCGGCGAATTGACGCCTATGGCGGGATCACGAATCGATGGCTGGCCTGAAACGGAAGCCGGCGCCGCGTCGGGCGGGCTACCGGATGCCGGCCGAGTGGGAGCCGCATGAGGCGACGTGGCTGGCATGGCCGCACGAGGCGAGCGACTGGCCGGGGAAATTCGGGCCCGTGCCCTGGGTGTACGGCGAAGTGGCGCGGCGGCTTTCACGGGTCGAAAAAGTGCGCATTCTGGTGCGGGACGAGAGCGAGGAGCGAAGAGCCCGGAGGGTTCTCGCCAAAGCCGGGGCGGAGATGGCGGCCGTGGAATTTTACCGGCGCGCGACGGACCGGAGCTGGACGCGCGACTATTGTCCGATCTTCGTCAAAGACGGCGCGGGGCGCGTAGGGATGACGGATTGGATCTTCAACGGCTGGGCGAAGTATCCGAATCACAAGCGCGACAACGCGGTGACGGCGTGGCTGGCTGAGAGGCTGGGCATGGAGCGGTGGGAACCGGCTTTGGTACTGGAGGGCGGCAGCATCGACGTCAACGGCCACGGCGCGCTATTGACCACCGAGGAGTGTTTGCTGAGCCAGGTGCAGGCGCGCAATCCGGGGGCGAGCCGGGAAGAATTGGAGCGGGCGATGTCGGATTACCTGGGTGTGGATCGCGTGGTGTGGTTGAACCGGGGCATCGCGGGAGACGACACGCACGGGCACGTGGACGACCTGGCGCGGTTTGTGAGTGCAGACACGGTGGTGACGGTGGTGGAGAAAGATCGCGGCGACGCCAACTACGAGCCGCTGCGAGAGAACCTGGAGCGGCTGAAGAAGACCGGGTACCGCGTGGTGACGCTGCCCATGCCGGAGCCGGTGTATTTCAACGGCCAGCGCCTGCCGGCCAGCTACGCCAATTTTTACATTGCCAACGGGACGGTGCTCGTGCCGGTGTTCAACGACGCGAAGGATCGCGAGGCGCTGAACGCACTGGCGCGGCTGTTTCCGGAGCGCGAGGTCACCGGAATTTACTGCGGCGACCTGGTGCTGGGACTGGGGACGCTGCACTGCATGACGCAGCAGCAGCCGCGGGCGGACACGGGCGGTTAGCGGCAGGCGGCATTGCCGGCGGCCGGGATGGCGAGGAACGTGATGGTGCCAGGGGCGAACTCGACAGGGCCGGCGGGCGCGGGGTTTCCGGGGAGTCCGGGGAGAGAATCGCCGGCTCCGAGGGCGAGGTCGTTGCCGTTCAATTGAACGGTGCGGTCGAGGAGGTCGTGGGCGGACAGGGTGTAGCGGGTGGAATCGTCCGGCAGTGCAAGCGCGTGCGAGGCGGTGCGATCGGCGTTGATGGCGAGTAGCGCGACGCCTCCGGCATGTCCGGCCAGGCAGTGGGCGTAGAGATGAAGATGCGGCGAGGGCGATGGGCCGGCATCGAGCACGGTGGCGCCCATCAGCCTGCGCCACAACAACGCCGACCAGTAGTTGGGGCGCGGGGTGAGCGTGGCCTCATCGAGCAACGCGTAGTCGCTGGCGGCCAAAGTGTTGTGGGCGACGACCTGAACGCCGCGCTTGGCGAGCGCACCGAGTTGGTTCAGATAGCGAAAGCTGTCAATGAATGTGGAGGCCCAGGGATTGCCGCCGCATGCCGACTCGCCGGTTTCGGTGAGCCAGATAGGCTTGCCGGGCTCAAAGCGGTCGCGCAGGGCGGAGTAAAATTCTTCGTCGCGCTCGGTGCGGCCAAGCCAGTCCTCGGACAGTGCGGTGCCGGGCGAGCTTTGCGCCGCGCCTTGCATAGCAGCGCAGCGTTGGGAAACCGCCCCGTAGAAGTGGTAGGAGAACGCGTCGAGCCCGCGGCCGGAGGCGGCGAGCATGTCGGCGGTATGAAGCATAGGGAACGCTGGGCCAGATTTAGCATCGCCGGCCAGGCTGACCTCGCCGACCGAGCCCGGGCCGAGGATGGTCATGTCCGGGGCATATTGGCGGGCAAAGGAGCGGAAGACGGAAAAATCACGGCCGTAGGCTGCGGCATCGTAGCCTTTCGGCGCTCCGCCCATGGAGGCGAAAGAGGGCTCGTTGAAGAACTCGGCGGCCGCGATGCTCCCGCCGATGGATTTGGTGAAGGCGAGAAAGCGGCGCGCCTGATCCGGGGTCCAGACGCCGTTGGAGTCGCGCACTCCGGCGCTGATGGCGAAGGATGTGACGATGCGGGCATCAACGGCACGCGCGAATTCGACGACGCCGCGCCATTGGTCGCGCGTGAGGACGCCGCCGAAGCCGGGCGGCGGAGTTGCCGGAGCGGGTTGATCGGAATCGTGGAAATAGGTGGAGTTGGCCCAGGTGCCGCTGACACGAATGTAGACCGGCCCGAGGGCGGAGGCGAGCTTCCGGAGACGCGGATTGGCCAGATCGATCGGTGGCCGCATCCGAAACGCCGAGGGAGCGACGGCCGGCGCCGACAGGTTGTTGGCGGGCACGTGAGCGGCGGATTCGGCTTGAGCGTTATAGGGCGCCCAGAAGCGGCCGCCGGTGACTTCGACCATCTCGACGTTGAACGACTGAAAGCGGGGATCCACGGCGGCGACGCGCGGCATCTTTGAAGGCGCCACGGCGAGCGGCTTGTCGGCGCCGGAAACGGGCGGGGCAGGAAAAGTCATCAGCGAGAATGCCGTGAGCACCAGGAACCTCGTCCGAAGTTGCCGGTCCATATATCCTCCATTCGCGTGTTGAAGATGTCGGCTGCCGCCGCGGGCGTGCTCACTCGATGCTAGCGGTTTGCGGGTTCCGGCGCACGGGCAAACCGTTCCGGGAAGCTCGCAGACGGGCCGGGGCGCGATTACAATACGGGAGTATGGAACGGAGAGGGTTTCTGGCGCTGGCATTGGCTTGGGCGCCGGCGGGGCGGGGACAGCAACAGTACTCCGGCCCGAAGCCTCCCAAGCCGGACATTCCGTACTTGCAAGAGGCCGATCATTTGATCGCCACCGAGGTGACCGAGGCCAAGGAAGAAGACCGGAAGGACGGGACGGTGTTTGTGATCGCGGGGGCAGCTTCGCCGGTGAAGACGCCGATGGCCGAGCCGATCTTTCTGTTCCAGGCGTCCAGGATTCAGCCAGGATCGCTGCAACTTTATAAACTCGAAGTCAACGGGTCGAATCGCGAGGTGGCGATCGCCGGCGGCAAGAAGCGCAAAAACGTGGCGCGGCCCCTGCGGCTCGACATTACGCAGATCGGCGACACGCTGTACCGGGTGGAGGCGTACGAGACGCTCGATCCGGGCGAGTATTCGCTGTCGCCCAGTGATTCGAATGTGGCATTCTGTTTTGCGGTGTATTGAGTTTACTTAGACATTTCATAACGACGGCGGGAGAACAATGGAATACGTGCGGCTGGGCCGGACAGGCCTGAAGGTTTCGCGAATCTGCTTTGGAACGATGACCTACGGGTCGAAGAAGTGGCGGGAATGGGTGCTGGAGGAGGAGGAGAGCAAGCCGTTCTTCCGGCGCGCCGTCGAGCTGGGCATCAATTTTTTCGACACCGCGGATATGTATTCGGTAGGCGTCAGCGAGGAAATCACGGGGCGGGCGCTGCGCGAGTTCGGGCCGCCGCGCGACCGGGTGGTGATCGCGACGAAGGTGTTCAATGCAATGGGCGACGACCCGAACCAGAAAGGCCTGTCGCGGAAACACATCATGCACGCCATCGACGACAGCCTTCGAAGGCTGGGAACCGATTATGTGGACCTGTACCAGATTCACCGGTTTGATTACGAGACGCCGATCGAGGAGACGCTGGAGGCTCTGGACGACGTGGTGAAGATGGGGAAGGCGCTGTACATCGGAGCGTCGTCGATGTTCGCCTGGCAGTTCGCCAAGATGCTGGAGACCTCCGAGCGGTTGGGGCTGTCGCGATTCGTCACCATGCAGAATCACTACAACCTGGTGTACCGGGAAGAGGAGCGGGAAATGAATCCGCTGTGCCGGGAAGAGGGCATCGGGCTGATTCCGTGGAGCCCGCTGGCGCGCGGATTTCTGGCCGGAAATCGCCGGAAGCAGGACTACGCCGAGACGCTGCGGGCCAGGACCGACGATTACGCCAAGGGCATGTATTACCAGGACTCGGACTTCGCGGTGGTGGAGAGGGTGAGTGAGATCGCGGCGCGGCGAGGCGTATCGCAGGCGCAGGTGGCGCTGGCGTGGGTGCTGCAGCAACCGGGCGTAACGGCGCCGATCATCGGGGCGAGCAAGATGCGCCATCTGGACGACGCGGTGGCGGCGCTCAGCCTGAATCTGACCGCGGAGGAACTGGAGCAATTGGCGGAGCCCTACCAGCCGCACAAGGTTCTTGGGCACTCCTGAAGAGGCGAGCGCGGCCGGCGCGCTACGATCCGCGCCGGCCGAAAAGCCGCTTCAGCAGACCGGGCCGGAGCCCGGGAGCCGCGGCGGATGCGAGCGAGGGCGGCGGAAGCGGATCGAGATCTTCGAATTTTTTCACCTGCAGTTTCACCTGATGGCTGGCGGCGCGGGCGCCGCCGTGATCCTCGCCCCGTATGTAGTGGCCCTGCTGCTTGACCACTTCGTGCCCATGGACGGTGCCGGCGCGCTCGACGGCTTTCAGGCGGGCGTTATGCCAGGCGCTATAGCCGGCCTTGAGATCGGCGTTCGCCTCGATGCCGCGGATTTCCGGGGAAAATCTCTCGACTTCGTAGCGGCGAACGGGCACGATCATACAAATCGGCTCGCCTTTTTTGAACTCGACCCTCTTCAAACGCCGGGTGAGCGCCCAGTTCATGGTGAAGGAATAGGGAAGCCAGTCGGTTTCGATGATCCCTTCGAGCGGCGCGGCGCCGTCTTTCCAGAGATTGGCCGGACCGCGGGCGAGCAGATTGAAGCCGGGCGGCGTGCGGAAGACATAGGGCAGAACGAAGGTGAGGATGCCGTAGCCGAACATGCTTTCGGCGAGCGTGGGCGCGGAGTTGGCGTAACTGATGCGGAGATTGCCGATGTCGTTCTTGCCGCCCCAGACGACTTCGAAATCGGCGTCGTTGAGAATAAACCAGCCGTGCTGGTTGGCGATGCGAAGCGGGAGACAGCGATTGGCCCAGCCCCCTCCGCCGCTGCCGGTGCGCTCCATCCAATCGCGATCGGCCGGCGCCGGAACGATCTCCGGATAGACATCACGGACATCGGTGCGATAGGCGGTGAGTAGATGGCTCTCGAGAGGCGATGAGGATTCGTAGGAAGAAGGCGAGGCGGACGACATAAAAAAAGTATCTCCGTGTGCGGGCAAGCCGCGCAGCAGCACCGCTCCGCGCTGCCGTTTTTGGATGATTTTCTAACTTTGGGGAAAGTGTAGCTCGGAGCGAACGGGTGACACAAGTTTTCCGGGTCCGGGAAGGATCAGCTCCGGAGGAACTTGACGAATAGCGAGAGGGCCATGGCGAAGCCGATGCCGATGACGATGCGGCGGACGGCGGAGCGTCCGATGCGGCGGGCGGCGCCGGCACCGAGATAGCCGCCGGCGATGGCGCCGATCGCCATGATGAGGACGTCGGGCCAGTAGACCATTCCGGACCAGACGAAGTACAGGGCGGCGATGCCGTTGATGGAGAGCCCGAAGAAATTCTTGAGGCCGTTCATCTGGTGGATGTCGGTGAGGCCGAGAATACTGAGGGCGGCGAGCATCAATATGCCGATGCCGGCGCCAAAGTAGCCGCCGTAAAGGCCGACAAAGAACTGGAATATACCGGCTCCGGCGAGCCACGAGGGAGACTGATGGGCGGCATGGATGCGCTTCATGCGGCGTTGGACGGGGTCCTGAGCCATGAAGAGAAATGTCGCGAAGAGGATGAGGAACGGGACCAGAGCGTCGAACAGGGCGGGCGGGGTCCGGCGCAGCAACAGGGCTCCGGCGATGCCCCCGGCGATACTGGGTAGCACGAGCAGAACCAGGCGCGGGGGCGTGGAGCGAACCTCGCGGCGGTAGCCGAACATGCTGGAGACGGCGCCGGGCCAGATCGCGACGGTGCTGGTGGCGTTGGCGGTGACCGAGGAAAGGCCGAGCCAGATGAGGGTAGGGAAGGAGACGAGCGTGCCGCCGCCGGCCACCGAGTTGATGGCGCCGGCCACGAAGGCGGCGGCGAAAGCGACGGCGGCGTGCAGGAAGTCAAGCGGAGGCATTCCTTCCAGACTGCCATGGGAGGGCGCGGCGGGCCAAATTGCAAAGCGCAGCCGGGGCCGCGGTCAGGGGGCAGCCACGAAGTCTTCCCACGCCTGGACACCGAGATCCTGGGGAGGCTGGGCAGGCTTGACAATCCAGAGGCCGGCGTTGTTGACAACGTAGAGGAGGTCCCGCCCGGGCTCGGGTGCGTAGGCGGTGACATTGTCAAAGCTGCGGACCACTCGTGGATTCGCCGGGTCAGAGAGATCGATGACGTCGAGAGAGGTGGGCGAGGCCGGAGTGGCGGCGACGGCGATGACGGCGCCATTCAGGCCGAGGGTTTCGAGACGCCCGGACGGGGACGGCCGGGGCATGTGGAACTGCCCGGATATGGCCGGAGCACGGGGATCGGTGACGTTCACGATGGTCATGTCGCCGGAAGAGACCTGCTGGAGATAAAGGAACGTCTGACGGCCGGCATGGCGGACCAGGATGCTCTGAACGGTCAGATCACCGAGAGACAGGTGAGCGAGGACGGGCGCGCCGGCGGGAGCGGCGGAGGGCCTTGCCGGAAGCGAGGAGGCGGGCGCCGCGAGGGAGGCGGCGAAAAGCGTGACAGCGGCGGCCAGCAGACGGCCGGATCGATAAGAATCGGATTGCATGGTGAACCTCTGACTCGAGTATGGAGGCGGGACGGGCAACTGATCCAACGATTTCCCGTGATGGGGCATGAGCAGAAATCATGTCTCCCCGGGGCGAAAAAAAAGCCGGCCCGAAGGCCGGCTGCCGGAAGGAGTTAACTTATCGTCCGCGGGCCATGCCGCCGCCGTGGAAACCGCCGCCGCCAAAGCCGCCGCGCATGCCGCCTCCGCCGAAGCCGCCCATGCGGGGAGCGGCCATGGCCGGGCGGGCGTAACCGCGTCCGCCATTGAATGCGCCGCCGCGAGCCATGGTGCGGCCGGCGTAACCACGCCCTTGATTGGCACGGTAGGGATAGTAGGAAACCGGCGCGTAGCCGACCCAGCCGGGGGAGAAGTAGCCCCAGCCGAAGGGGCTGTACATGATGCCGTCACCCGGCATGAAGGCGTAGAAATCCCAGAACGGGTCCCAGTACCAGCCGGCTCCATACCAGTCGCCGCCGGCGACAACGTCCCGCGCGGCATCTACGTTCGCCTCGGATTGATACTCGCTGCGGAGTTTGCTCCAAAGATACAGCGGATCGCTGTCGATCGCATTCTTATCGATCCTGGCGGCGCTCAGACTCGAGACCTGGCCGAGCGCGGCGCGATGGCCCTTCTTCAGGATCAGGTGGGCGTCGCCGTTGTAGACGATCGCCTTGCCCTCAATGACGTTGACCGAAGGCTGGTCGGCTGTGAACTCGTACAGCCCCACGCTGAGCACGCGCGTGGTTGACCCGTTCACGACGACGCCGATGTTGTTTTCCCGAAAGATTTCGGAAACCTCGAGCATCGCCGTGCCCGAGAGCAGTTCGACTTTCGTGTCGGCGAGGCCGGGCGAGATCATCCGCACTTCGCTGTTGTTACCGAGACGCAAAAATACGCCCGGTGTCAGAAGCAGCTCGACGTTACCATCCTTCGTTTCTATGACGTGGCGCGCGTCCAGGCTGGCCGACCCGACCGATTTTGGCGAAAGATCCTGACCATCCATCACCGCCTGGCCTTCAACGTAATTGATGGTGCCCGGAGCCGGCATGGGGGGATTGTCGGCCAGCAGAAAAGGCGTTCCGGCAAGGGCGGTCGCCGCCGCCCAGATAGCAATTTTTGAGAGCATTTTCATAAACTTCCTCCAATTTCTTCTTATTTCCTGCTCCATGTATATGGATGCGTACAGGAAGCACAACGTTCCAGTGGTGCGTATGGCACACTACTACAAGCAATCGACTTGTGGTATGGAGGCGGCAATGGGGGCACATTCGATTGGCTCCGGAGGACTCCGTTGTTATGGCGTCCGGCTCTGTTACCATCAGAGTCATGTTTCAGGGCTTGGAGCACACTGCGATCGCGTCGCCGAACCCGAAGGTGTTGGCGGATTGGTACGCGCGGCATCTGCAGTTTCGAATCAACTTCGAATACGACGGGAATTTTTTCGTGCGGGCCGCCAACGGCACGATGATCGAAATCATTCCTTCGCAAGGGGACCGGACGCCGCAGGCGATGAGGACTCCGGGCATCCGCCACCTGGCCATCGCGGTTGACGACTTCGATCGGGCCTTGGCAGCGCTTCGCGAGCAGGGAGTGAAGCTGCTGGGCGAGCCCTATGAGAATCAGGGCAACCGGCTGGTATTTTTCGAGGACGCCGACGGGAACATTCTGCATCTGATCGAGAGAGCACAACCGCTTCCCTGAGAGGCGACCGAAGTTTGATCGAGCGCACCTTCAAGGCATTTCAATACCGGGACTTTCGGGTGATGTGGTTCGGCGCCTGCACGTCGAGCATCGGCACCTGGATGCAGCAGTTGGCGCAGGCTTGGCTGGTGTTCCAGCTCACCGGCTCGACGTTTCTGCTGGGGCTGGATTCGTTTCTCGCCCAGATTCCGATATTTCTGTTCTCCCTCGTGGGCGGCGTTTTCGCCGACCGGATCGAGCGCCGCAAGCTGCTGTTGGCCTCGCAGGTGGTGCAGTTGACATGCGCGTTCACGCTGGCGGCGCTGTTTGCCACGCACACGGTGAAGATCTGGCATATTCTGACACTTTCGTTCATTGTCGGAACGGCGCAGTCGTTCGGCGGACCGGCCTATCAGGCGCTGATTCCGACGCTGGTGGAGACGAAGGACCTTCAGAACGCGATCGCGCTGAATTCGATTCAGTTCAACCTGGCGCGGATTATCGGGCCGATGTTAGGCGGAATCGCGCTGAAGACGCTGGGGGCGGCGTGGTGCTTCGGGCTGAACGGCGTTTCTTTCGTGGCGGTGATCATCTCGCTGCTGATCATCCGGACGCGATTCCGGCCCAAGCCGACGACCGAAACGATGCTGGCGAGCATGAAGCAGGGGCTGTCGTTCGTGCGCACGCATGCGGCGATGGGGTCGCTGATCGGCCTGGCATTTTCGATGACGCTGCTCAGCGTGCCGCTGCTGGTTTTTCTGCCCGTCTTCGCCCGGGAGGTGTTCCACCGCGGTTCGGAGACTTTCACGATGCTGCTGTGCTTCTCCGGCGCCGGATCGGTTTGCGGAGCGTTGGTGGTGGCGAGCGCGGGGCGGCTGAAGCATCAAGGAACTGTGGCGTTGGGGTTGTTGATCGCGCTGGGGCTGCTCATCGCGGGCTTTTCGCAGTCGAGCAATCTGGTGCTGAGCTGCGCTCTGATTTTTCTCTGCGGCGCATCCCTGATCGGTGTCTTCTCGCTGATCAGCTCGCTCGTACAAATTCTCACCGAGGACCGGATGCGGGGCCGCGTGATGAGCGTGTACACGTTGGCGTTCCGGGGAGGCATGCCGATCGGGAGCCTGGCGGTGGGCATCATTTCGCAGCGCCTGACGGCGCCGGCGGTGCTCACCTGGAACGGGCTGCTTTTGGGCGTGCTGGGCTGCTATTTTCTGGTAGCGCACCGGAAAATCGCCGCGCTTTAGCCCGCGCCGGGCGCGGAATTTCCTTGTCTACAGCCCCGCTTGGGGTTATCATCGGGGCACTATTCCATCGAAGGAGGGAATGCAGATGGAACTGATGGAAACAATCCGGCCCCTCATGAAGGAAAAGAGTGGGCGGGTTTGGACGGCGACTCCGGACATGACCGTGTACGACGCGCTGGAATTAATGGCCGAAAAAGAAATCGGGGCGCTGCCGGTGCTGGCAGGTGAAACGCTGGTGGGGATGATCTCGGAGCGCGACTACGCGCGAAAGGTGATCCTGAAGGGCAAAGCCTCGCGGGAGACCCCGGTAGCCGAGATTATGGCTGAAGTTTCCTTCACCGTAACGCCGGAATCGACCGTGGAGGACTGCATGCTCGTGATGACGACCCACCGCTTGCGGCATCTGGCGGTGATCGAGAACGGCGCACTTTCGGGCGTCGTCTCGCTGGGCGATCTTGTGAACTGGGTGATTCAGTCACAGCGCCAGACCATCCGCCATCTGAACGAGTACATCGCGGGCGCCTACCCGGTCTGAGCGGGCATCGGATCCGGGCCTGCGCCGGGACCGGGGTTCTCCGTCCGCCCGGCCGCGGGCGCGCCCATCGACGCGGGCGAAACTTTTTCTCTGCCGGTAAAATCAAATCAGCATGCGTATTTTGGCTGTTCTTGCCTTGCTGCCGATGGCGGCCTGGGCCGATCGGGAGACGGATCTGATTCAAGCACGGGACCGGCAGGACCGGGCGGCGCTCGAACGGATTGCCGCCGAGCGCGCCGAAAAGGCACGGAAGAATCCGGCCGACGCGAGTCTGCAGTACGAGGCGGCGGTGGCCGAATCCTATGTGGCCGAGGTGGCGCAGGAACTCCATGACCGGAGCGGCGCCTTCAGTGCGGCCGAGAGTGGAATTGCGGCTGCGGAGCGGGCGGTGGCGTTGAAAGCGGATTCGGCCGAGTACCAGAGAATCTTGGGGACGCTGTGCGGGCAGGCCATATCGGGCAACGGCCTGGCGGCGTTGAAATACGGGAAGTGCGCGATGGCGGGCGTGAACCGGGCGATCGAGCTCGATCCGAAATCCCCCTTGGCCTACATCAGCCACGGCATCGGATATTTCTACCTTCCGCCGGCTTTCGGAGGCGGGGTGGACACGGCGTTGCACGATTTTCAGAAGGCCATCGAACTCGACCCCCGATCCTCCGAAGCCTATTTGTGGCTCGGTGTGGCGTTGCGCAAGGCGAGCCGGCCGACCGAGGCCCGCCAGGCCTTCGAGAGGGCGCTGGAGCTGAATCCCAACCGGCTTTGGGCCAGGCAGCAACTGGAGAAAACGCCGCGTTCATGACGGTTTCCGCATGACAGGCGCCGAGGAACGACTCTCCCGGGCGGCAGTCGCCGCCGGCGTCTTGATCGTCACACTGCTGACGTTTCACTTCCCCGGGCGCACGTATCTGCAATCGGACACGCAGATTTACGTGCCGATGTTCGAGCACATCATGGATCCCTCCCTGCTGGCACGGGATCTCAGTGCCACCAAACCACATCTCAGCTTCACGCTGTACGACGAGTCGGCGATCGCGCTGAAAAGCCTGACGCATGCTTCCTGGCAGGGCGTTTTGACCGCCGAGCAGTTCGTGTTCCGCGCCGCCGGCGTCCTGGGGCTCTACCTTCTGGCGGTGGCTCTGAGTGTCCAGGGTTACCGGGCAATGCTGGTGGCGGCGTGGGCTTCTCTGGGCGCGGTGATTGTGGGACCGGCCGTGTTGACGATCGAGTACGAGCCGGTGCCGCGTGGATTCGCCGTGGGGTTGATCCTGCTGGCGCTGGGGTTGATGGCGTCCGGGCGGAGCCTGGCGGCAGGAGCGGCGGCGGGGGCGGCGTTCCTGTATCATCCGCCAACGACTCTGCCGTTGCTGGCAGTGCTGGCGCTTTGGGCGCTGATCCGGCGCGACGGGCGGTTGGTGGCGCCGGTAATCGCAGCCGCTGTCGTCCTGGCCGTGGCGGCCAGGCTTCAGCCTGGGCAGAGCGCGCCGCAAGCCTTCTGGGGAACGCTCGATCCGCAACTGGAGGCCTTACAGCGTTTGCGCGCCTCCTACGACTGGGTGTCGCTGTGGAGCGCGGCGACGCTGTGGCAGCATGCCCTGCTGTGGATGATCGCAGTGGGAGCGCTGTTCCGCGCGCGAATGCGGGGGCCCGCGTCGTGGTTTGTGGGCGGTCTGGCCACCATCGGCCTGCTCAGCGTTCCGTTGTCCTTTGTGCTGCTCGACGTGCTGAAGTGGAGACTGATTCCGCAGCTTCAACCCGCCCGGGCTGTCCTGTTTACGGCGCTGGCGGCGGTGTTGATGAGCGCGGTGGCGGCGGTGCGGGCGGGAGAGAAGCGCCGGTTCGCGGAGTCCGCCGCGTGGTTGTGGATCGTATTTCTGATCCCTCAGCAGGGGTCCCTGCTGGCGTGGTGGGGAACGGCGGGGGCCGACAGCGCGCTCCTGCTGCGGCGCGGCGTGGTGGCGCTCGCGCTGGCGGCGCCGGCGGGATGGCTGCTGAGCCGGTGCGGGACAAGGTGGGCGGTTCCGGCGCTGGCGACGCTGGCTGTGGGCTGTTTCCTGGTGATTCCGTTCGTCGGCCGGGTGGAGAACTACCCGCGCCTGTGGACGCCGGAACTTGCTTCGCTCGCCGGGTTCGCGCGGCAGCAGACGCCCGCGGACGCCGTTTTCGCCTTTCCCGGCGCCGGCCACGGGCTGCAGCCCGGTATTTTCCGGGCCGAGGCGGCGCGCTGCGTCTACGTCGACTGGAAATCCGGCGGACAGGTGAACTACTATCGCGATCTGGCGTTCGAATGGTGGCGGCGTTGGCAGGCGGTGATGACGCGCGACTTTTCGCCCGGAGACGCCGCGCGCTTCCGGGCCATGGGGATTGACTACGTGGTTTTGGAGGGGCCGCGGATGCCGGCCGGCTGGGAGCCGGTCTTCTCAAATCGCACTTATGCCGTCTATCGGCTGAGCGCGTCCGAACCGGAGACTTCAGGCGCCGAGAGCCAGAAACTCATCAACCTGTTCGCGCGAGGGCATGGAGGTTTGCGCGCCGTCCCGGGTGACGGAAATGGCGGCGGCAGCCGCGGCGAAGAGCAGGGCGTCGCACATCGGGCGGGACTCGGCCAGCGCAACCGCCAGGGCTCCGTTGAAAGTATCGCCGGCGGCCGTCGTATCCACGGCATCGACACGGAAGCCGGGTTGGAAATGCTCGGTGGCCCCATCGCGGAAGAAGGCGCCCTGGTGCCCGAGTTTTAGAATCACTGCGCGCGGGCCGAGCGCCAGTAGGGCTTCGGATACGGCGGAGGCTTCCTCGATGGAGATGCGCGCCGGCGCCAGTCCGAGCAGGGTGCAGGCCTCGGACTCGTTCGGAGTAAGGATGTCGACGCGGGCGAGCAGGTCCCGCGGCAGCGCGCGCGCCGGAGCGGGATCGAGAATGGTGCGCACGCCCTCTTCGGCGGCCATGGCGAGGACGGCGGCCACAGCGTCGAGCGGCGTTTCCAACTGCAACAGCGCATATGAGGCGCCGTGAAGGGCAGGCCGCATCGCCTCGGCATCCGATGCCGTGAGCGCCATGTTGGCGCCCGATGCCACGACGATGGAGTTCTGGCCGGCCGGGTCCACGGTGATCAGAGCGACGCCCGTGGGCAAAGAGCGCACCGCGTGGACGAAGGAGACATCCACGCCGGCGGCCGATAGGCTGGCCTTGAGATGGTCGGCGAACAGGTCATAGCCGCAGCGCCCGACCATCCGGACGGCCATCGCGCCGCCGCCGAGTTTTCCGGCCGCGCACGCCTGGTTGGCGCCCTTACCGCCGGGGATCATGCGGAAGCCGGAGCCGAGGACGGTTTCTCCGGGCGCCGGGAGGTGCCCCACCGAAACCACAAAATCCATGTTGAGGCTGCCAATGACCGCGAGCGCGGGCTTCATCGCGCCATGTCGATGCCGAGCTTCTTCAACTCCTCGGCGTAATAACGGCGGTGCAGCAGATCCCACTCCTCGGTGCCTTCCGTGATCTCGCGCTTCTGGGTGCGGATCTTGGCCCGGGCGGCCCGGTCGACTTTCTCCTCGGTGACCAGGAGTTCGGTAAGGATGCGGACGATTTCGAGGCGGATCTCGTTGGGGTCTTTTTTCAAGCGGAATTCGCGCCCGCGGCGAAGGGCCGCCACCGCTTTGTGGGACAACTCGTTGATCTTGTCCCGCGAAAGTTTCATCTGATCGCCGGTGTCCCGGCCCGCGGCCCGGATGACCTTGCGCTGGCTGATCAGGGTGTTCTTGATCTTACGAAACATGTCCTGATAGCTGACGCCTTCGCGCCGCATGTAGTCGCTGTACTCGCTCAACAGATCGCGCACTTCTTCGTTGAGCCGGTCCTCCACCTGGAGTTCTTCCTCAATGACGGCGGCGATGAGATCGGCGGCGGCCTGGGGATTGTGCGTTTCAAGATACTTCGGGGACAGGCCGCTAACGACCTGCCGAGCAAGATAGCCGATTAATTCTCTGGCGAGAAGCATCCGTGAGCGAAAAGCTCCTGAGCGCAAATGAGCGCAAAAATCAGGCTGTGTGGAATTACCTGCAACAACGATCAGCCGCTATGATTTTCAGTGTAGTGAGCGCGAAAGGCAAGTGTCAATTGCCGGCCGCGCAATGAGGACGTCAGATCGGGCGTTTTCGGAAGTCCTCGCCGACCGGCCGGCGCCCGCGGAAGCCGTCCTCGACGCGGTGCCAGTGATCGATTCGGGGCTCGCCGAGCATCCAGCACAGCAGGACACGCTCGCCGTGGTAGAGCGCGGGAAAGTCGAGAAGGCCGCGATCCAGGTCCTTCAACAACACGCCGCGGCCTTCGATGATGCCCATGAGGGCCTGCAGACGGGCGGCGGAGGAAGCCAGCCCCCGGCGCGCTTCGAGGAAGGGAGCGTGGTCGACGAACGATCCGCCGCTGGCAGTGATGCGATTCACGCGATCCCGGCCTTGACGTTCGATCAGGTCGCTCTCGGCCCGGAGAGCCATCAACTCGCGCACCATCGGTTCGAGCTCCGGAAGCAGCGCCTCGGCTTCTTCGATCGTGAACAGCTTTTCCATTCGGCCGGGGCCAAGCCCCTACAGCAAGACTAGCAGGAGCGCGGTAGCTATCAAATACCGGAGACCTGGACGGCGAGCGAACGGCTGCGGGGGCCGTCGAATTCGGCGAAGACTATGCTCTGCCACGTGCCCAGGAGGACGGCCGCGTTGCGAACCTGCAGGCTCAGAGTCTGGCCCATCAGCATGCCTCGCATGTGAGAGTCGGCGTTGCGGCGTTCACAATCGGAGTAGAGCGGGTCGTTGTGCCGGTAGTAGCGGTCCTGTTCGACGATCCCTTCGAAAAATGTTCTGGCGTCGTGGACCAGAGCGTCCTGCCATTCACCGAGAAAAAGTGCGGACGTGGTATGGAGCGATTGCAGATGGACGAGGCCTTCTCGCACGCCGCTCTTCCGCACGATCTCGTTGATGCGGTCGGTGACGTTGATCAACTGCATGCGGTCCGTGGTGATCCAGTCCAGAATCCGGCTGAACACCTTGAAGCCGGCGCTGGGAGCGGCCGGCGCGGGCGCGCTCTCGACGCTGACTGGAATTGTTTCCACTACCTGCATCTTCCCTGATGTCATGGAGTCTCCTTACTGCTACCTCTCTGAAGCGCTGAAACCGGCCGGCGCCGTGAAAGCCGCCGAATCCACAGGCAGAGACAATCACAGCTCATCCGCCGAGCCGCTTCTAGCATTAGATGCCGGCTGGCTGGCGCAAGTTTCAATTCCGACAATCCGGCGCTAACCCTCTGCATCTACGGCAGAATTCTCATCTGCCGGGCGACGCTGGCGATGATGCCGGCGGCCCGGTCCAATTGGCCGGCGGTGTGCGCTGCGGTCACGATCGTGCGAATGCGCGCCCGGCCCTCGGGCACCGTGGGATAGCCGATCCCGGTGGCGAGAAGTCCGTTGTCGAAAAGGGCGCGAGAGAACGCGTGGGCCAGGGCCGCGTCTCCAACGATGATCGGTGTAATGGGCGTCTGGCTTTCGCCGGTGTCGAAGCCGGCGTCCCGTAGCGAGGCTTTAAAGCGGCGCGTGTTGTTCCACAGCGCGTCAATCCGTTCCGGCTCGTTCTCCAGAATGTCGAAGGCGGCCAGACAGGCCGCGGCGACCGAAGGAGGGTGAGACGTCGAGAAAAGGAATGGCCGGGCGCGATGGTAGAGGAAGTCGATCAGATCCCGCGAGCCGCAGACGTAGCCGCCGAGAACGCCGACCGCCTTGGACAGCGTTCCCACCTGAATGTCCACCCGCCCATGAAGCCCGAAGTGATCGACGGTGCCCCTGCCGTTGCGGCCCAGAACGCCGGAGGAATGCGCGTCGTCCACCATCATGATGGCGCCGTAGCGTTCGGCGACTGCCACCAGGTCCGGCAACGGCCCGATGTCTCCGTCCATCGAGAAAACACCGTCGCTGATAAGCAGCTTGCGGCCCGGCACGCCGTCGAGCGCCTTCAGCTTCTCTTCGGCCGCGCCCGCGTCCTTGTGTGGAAACACATGGATCTTGGCCCGCGACAGGCGGCAGCCATCGATGATACTGGCGTGGTTGAGGGCATCGGAGACGATATGGTCCGAGGCGGTCAGAATCGCCGAGACCGTGCCCGCGTTGGCGGTGAAGCCCGACTGAAACACGACGCAGGCCTCGACGTTCTTAAAGGCCGCGATCCGCTCCTCAAGTTCCATGTGCAGGCGCATGGTGCCCGAAATGGTCCGCACGGCGCCGGAGCCGACGCCATAGTGCTTGATGGCGTCGATGGCGGCCTCGCGCAGCTTGGGATGATTGGCGAGGCCCAGGTAATTGTTGCTCGCCAGATTGATCACCTCGTGGCCGTCGAACCGCGATACGGGATCGCAGGCCGACTCGAGCACCCGGAGACGCTGGAACGAGCCGGCTGCTCGCAGAGCGTCCAGTTGTCCGGTGAGAAAGGCGAGGGGATCGGTCCGCGTGGGGGTCATGGTCGAAGGGTGTTCTCCGACTCCATCGTAACGCCCCGGTCCGCGAACCGGGGCGTTCCCGGCGGCCGCGCCGCTTTACACCTCGTCGGGGACTACGAACGGCTTGCGGTACTGGCGCTTCATCATGGCGTTGGCTTCGGCGTCGCCGGTGAACTCGAATTTCTCCGAATCGAAGCTCAACGAACGGCCCAGGCGATAGGAGATATTCGCCATATGCACGAGGTTCGCCGACAGGGCTCCTTCCTCGATCGGCGCGTTGAGCTTCGAGCCGTCTCGCGCGCGCAAGGCCTCGATAAAGTTCGCCCAGTTATTTCCCGGCTCCTTCTTCGATGGGCCGGGCGTCTGATCCTTGCCAAGCCACGTCTTGTAGCTCTCGTACCACTCGACGGCGAGGTAGCCTTTGGAGCCGTAGAAAATGTTGCCGACGGTATTGGGATCGTTCTTGCGATCTTCGTCAATGCCGGCTTCGTGGTTGGTGATCCAGTGCCGGACCTCGAACACAAGGTGCTTCTGCTTGCCGCCGTCGTGGAACTCGTAGGTCGCCGTCAGCGTGTTCGGGGTCTGCTGATCGTCGTCGAACATGAAATGCCCGCCCATGGCGCTGATCTTGGTTGGATACTTGACGCCCAGCCCCCAGCGGCAGATGTCCATTTCGTGAATGCCCTGATTGCCGAGGTCGCCGTTGCCGTAATCCCAGAACCAGTGCCAGTTGTAATGAAACCGGTTCCGGGTGAAGTCATGCTCGGGCGCGGGGCCGAGCCAGAGATCGTAGTGGACGCCGGGCGGGATGGGCTCTACCGGGGCGCGCCCGATCGTGTCTCGCCACTTGTAGCAAAGGCCGCGCGCCATGTACACGTCGCCGATGAGCCCGTTGTTGATCTGCTCGATGGCCTCGCGCACGGCCGGGCCGGAGCGGCTATTGGTGCCATGCTGCACCAGTTTGTCGTACTTCCGCGCGGCGGCCACAATCTGGCGCGACTCGAACAGGTCGTGCGAGCACGGCTTCTCGACGTAGACGTCCTTTCCCGCCTGGAGCGACCAGATGGTCTGCAGCGTGTGCGAGTGATTGGGCGTCGCAATGGACACGGCATCGAGAGTTTTGTCCTCGAGCATCTTGCGTATATCGGTGTACGCTGCCGGGCGCTTTCCGCTCTTGTCTTCCACCATCTTGAGCCGGTCGTTGAGGATCGACTCGTCGATGTCGCAGATGGCCGCGATCTCGACGTTCTTCATTTGCAGATAATGAGCCAGGTGGGCGCGGCCCTGAGAGCGAACGCCGACGCAGCCAATGCGGATTGTGTCGTTGGGGCTGGCCAGGCCTTTCACCGCGAATTGACCGGCTGTGGCGGCGGCGCCCATAAGAAAATATCTTCTATTCATGCGAATGTTCTCCTTCGTCCCCGCTCTATAATATGACGGGAAAGGGAGGAACAAAAAGTAACCATGACCACTGAAGAAGCGCAGTTTCTTCGCGCCGTGACCGCCCGTCAACTGGAGGCGGAGCAGAAGACCACCGAGAAAGTGATCGCGGCCGTACCGGACGCCAACACGGAGTATCGCCCCGATCCGAAGGCGAAGAGCGCGCTCGAACTCGCATGGCACCTGGCGGCGGCCGAGGTCTGGTTTCTGAACTCAGTTGCCGGCGGTAGTTTCGAAGCGGCGCAGCCGCAGCGCCCGGACAATGTGGCTTCGCCGGCCGCCATCGCCTCCTGGTATCACGAGCATATCGGCGCGGCAATGCCCCGCGTCAAGACGATGAGCGGGGAGCAACTCGTCAAGATTCTGGACTTCCGCGGCCGCCTGCAACAGCCGGCGGTGACATTCCTGAGCATTGCGCTCCATCACGCCATACATCACCGGGGAGAACTGGTCACCTACATCCGCCCGATGGGAGGGCGCGTGCCGGCCGTTTACGGCCGCAGTGCGGACGAGGACCCCTGGGTGGCCGCGCAGAGTTGAGCCGCCGTCACTGGCGCCGGCGGATGCGGTAGTCCTCCACCTGCGGCATCCGGACGATGCGGCACATCTCGAACAGACGCGAGCGCGCCCGCATTCCGATGCGCTCCTCGAGAAAGAACTTGCTGTGGATGTCGGCGTCGAGGCCGGAGCCGCGGCGGTCGCCGGCCTCCGGGTCCCGGAGGTTCGTGGTGGCGATCAGCGGCTTCCGGTGATTGCAGCGGTAGGTGATGATCGAGGTAACGGTGTCCTCCACCCAATCGGTCACCCGGTGGGCGCCAAGGTCGTCGAGCAACAGGATCTCGGCATCGAGCGCCGTGCGGTAGGCTTCCCGGTCGATGATGCCTGAGCCCTTGTCGTAACCGGATCGGATCTGGTCCAGCAGATTCTGGTAGTCGAAAAAGAGCCCCTCGAAGCCGCGCTGGATCAGGTGGCGCAGCGCGGCCACGGCTAAATGCGTCTTTCCCGTTCCCGGAGAGCCAATGAACAACAGCCCCGGCCGGTCGAGCACCGGGTACTCGCGCAGGTACGTACGCACCGTCAGCACCACGTCGGCCATGGCGGCGCGGCCGGCGGGATTGTCGCGGGGCAACACAAAGTTGTCGATCGAAGCCGCGGTGTAGTTCACCGGTATGCCGGCGTTGGCGAGCAGTGCCTTGCTGCGAGCCTCACCCCGGCACTCGCAAGGCTCGGCCGACGAGACGCCTTCGCTCACCGATATCTTCCAGCCCGTGCCGTGGCAATGCGCGCAAACCGCTTCGGCCATCATGACTCCATGGTAGCTGTCCTTATTCCACCACCACCAGCACGTCGCCTGCGCCCACGGTATCGCCGGCCCCGGCTCCTACGCTGATCACCCGGCCGGCCTTGGGCGACTTCATTTCGTTTTGCATCTTCATCGCTTCCACCACCAGCAGCCCCTGTCCGGCTTCCACCGCATCCCCCACGCAAACCAGAACGCGCACGACGCGGCCCGGCATCGGGGCGGCAACGCTCCTGCGCCCGTGGCCTCCCGCGGCGCCCGGCCGGTTCCGGCGATCGCGCGGGTCGAACAGCTCAACGGAATACGAACGGCCCGCGACCTCGACCAGATAGTGGTCCGCGCTGCGCACCACCCGTACCTCCACGCTCCGGTCCCCCTCGATCAGGTGATAGACTCCCGGCTCGACTTCCCTCAGCTCAACGGCCGCCGAGGCATCGACCGCGATTTCATTGCCGTCGACCAGGGCGTTCAGTCTCATCGCAGCAACTCCTGGCGGCCGGCGGATGCCCACCGGCCGGCGCCCGGCGCGCTCGCGGCGGCGGGCCGGCGGGCGTGGTCGCGCTCGAAGCGCAACGCGGCCAGCGCGGCGATCCGCGCCATTGCCGCGTCCGGGATCTCCGCGCTCCGGCGTTGTTCGAAATTGTCCAGAAACCCGGTGTGCAGACGCCCGGCGAGAAACTCGGCGTCGGCCAGGATGGCGCGGAAATAAGGAATATTGCTGCGGATGCCGAGCACCACGTACTCGGCGAGCGCACGGCGGAGGCGGGCCGCTGCCATCTCACGCGTCTCGCCCCAGGCGATCAGCTTCGCCAGCATCGGATCGTAGTCGAGCGGCACGTTCCAGCCCTGATAGACGCCCGAGTCCAGGCGGATGCCCGGCCCCGAGGGTTCGCGCAGTTGACGGATCATTCCCGGCGAAGGGAGGAAGCCGGTGTCCGGATCCTCGGCATAAATGCGGCATTCGATGGCCGAGCCGCTCCAGGTCACCTCCGCCTGTGACACCGGGAGGCGCTCTCCCGAGGCGATCCTGACCTGGAGATGAACCAGGTCGTGACCGGTCACCAGTTCGGTCACCGGATGCTCGACCTGCAGCCGGGTGTTCATTTCGAGGAAGTAAAAGTTGAGATGCTTGTCGACCAGGAACTCGGCCGTGCCTGCGTTTGTGTAGCCCGCGGCGCGCGCCACGCTCAACGCCGCATCGCCCATGGCGTAGCGCAGTTCCGGATAGCGGGCCATCAGCGGCGAGGGGCACTCTTCGATCACTTTCTGGTGCCTGCGCTGGAGCGAGCATTCCCGCTCGCCAAAATGAATCAGATTCCCGTGCCCGTCGCCGAGGATCTGAATTTCAATGTGCCGCGGCTCCTCAACCAGCTTTTCCATGTACAGCTCGCCGCTCCGGAACGAGCGCTCGGCCTCGCTGGCGGCGTCGCGCATCGACGTTTCGAGATCGCTCTCGGAATCGACCCGGCGCATGCCCTTCCCGCCCCCGCCGGCCGCGGCCTTCAGCAGCACCGGGTAGCCCAGGCCCGCCGCGATCCGGCGGGCTTGCGCCGCCTCTGCCAGCGGCTCACCCGCGCCCGGCACCACCGGAACGCCCGCCTCGACGGCGAGACGCCGGGCTTCGATCTTGGATCCGAGCTTCCGGATGGCGGAGGCCGGGGGGCCGATGAAGCAGACTCGGGCCTCCTCACACGCCGCGGCGAAATCCGCGTTCTCGCTCAGGAATCCGTAACCGGGATGAATCGCGTCGGCGCCGCAGCGGCGCGCGGCCTCCAGGATTCTGCCCACATGCAGATAGCTCTCCGCCGATGCCGCTGGCCCGATCGGCAGCGCTTCATCGGCCATCCGGACGTGGAGCGCGTCGCGATCGGCGTCGGAGAACACGGCGGCGCTGGCGATGTCCATCTCGCGCAACGCCCGGATCAGCCGGATCGCGATCTCCCCCCGATTGGCAACCAGAACTTTCCGGAACATGAAGACGCGATTGTAACAGGGCAGGCTGTTCCGCACCGAATCGCGCCTTAACGGCCGAGGCCGCGCCGGCGTTTACTTCGCCTCCGCGGCCCCGCCCGTGCACTTGGCCTGGATCTCGGTGGCGGCGCGCTTCACCGCGGCCACAATATTACGCTGCAGGCCGTCAACAGGCAACCGCAGCACCGGCATCGACAGGCTCACGGAGCCGATCGCCGCGCCGCCCTCGCCCAGCACCGGCGCCGCAAAGCACCAGCCGCCGGCCACGCTTTCTTCGCGGTCCTCCGCATAGCCGGCTTCCTGAATGCGCGAAAACTCGGCCCGCAGCGCGATTTCGTCGGTCAGCGTTGTCGGCGTAATCGGTGCGGTGCCGTAGCTGCGGAGAAGCTTGTCGCGCACCTCCGGCGGCTGGAAGGCGGTGATCGCCTTGCCCAGTGAACTGGCGTGCGGCGGCACGATGCGGCCCACCGTGTTGCCCATGCGGATCATCTGAGGACTTTCCACCACCGCGATCACCTCGATGTGATTCTCAAACAGCGCCGCCAGACTCGCCGTTTCCCGGAACTCGAGACTGAGTCTCTCCAGCACCTCCGAGCCAACGCGCAGCATGTCGTTTACCGCCCGCGTTGAAACGTGCGCCAGCGTCCGGCCCCGGACCGAATACTGCGCGTTCGGGGACTTGGCAAGGTAGCCCAGTGCTTCGAGCGTATGGACAATGCGGAAGGCCGAGGCCTTGGTAAGGTCCAGGAAACGAGAGATTTCATTCAACGACACCGGCTGAGGACTCTGCCCGATGAAAGCGAGCGCGTCTAACGCTTTCCCGACGGCGCGGGAGAAATATTGATCGGGCCTCTTGACTATTGAGGTCCGGCCGGGTCTTTTGAGGTTCGCAGCGGCGCTGGGATGTTTGGGCATGGCGGACAGGGCTTTTCGATCGTTCTCGATTGTCCCAAAAAGTGAGCGGGGGCGCTCAGCCGTCCACTCCCGCCAGCGCCATGGCGTTCCGGATTCGGTCGAGTTCTCCCGAGGGGAGCGGCGATAGAGGAAGCGCCGGCAGTGCGCTACAGATGTCCCGCATCGCCAGCGCCGCCTTCAGACTGCGGACGTAAGTGCTCGACGGCTCGCCGCCGAAAAGCAACGCGCGGTCGAGCGCGTCGATGCTCTGCTGCAGAACCTCGGCGTCCGGCCAGTTGCCCGCCGCCGCGGCCCGGTAGAAATTCACGAACAGATGCGGCACCAGATTGGCTCCGCCGCATACGCCGCCGGAAGCCCCGGCGCGCATCGCGCTCAACAGCAGCCGCTGCGCACCCACCAGCACAGCGAAATCGATCCGCTGCCGGGCGATCTCAAGGATGGCCTCCAGATAGCGGAGGTCGCCGGAGCTGTCCTTCACTCCGGCCACGCCCGGCAACTCCGAGAGCCGCAGCACCGTAGCGGCGTCGAAGTGGATTTTGGTCAAACTCGGCATGTTGTAGAGGAACAGCGGCAGTGGAACGGCGTCGTGCAGCAGCTCCGTGTAGCGCGTCAGGTCGTCCTGGGTAGGGATCAGATAATAGGGAGGGGCCATCACCAGAAAATCCGCGCCAGCCTCGGCCGCCCGCTCGGCCAGAGCAACGCTCTCCGTGTACGAGGTGTCGCTGATGGCAACCAGCACCGGCACACGCCCGGCCACCTGCCGGCAGGCGCGCTCCACCAGTTCCGCCCGCAGACGGTAGCTTAACGACGGCCCCTCGCCCGTCGTTCCCAGCAGGAAAATTCCCGAAACCCCTCCCGACACCGTGTGCTCGAGAAGGCGCTCGAGCCCCGCGTGATCG